>JAIERY010000336.1 GCA_019746425.1 Cytophagaceae bacterium | reverse complement strand
AAAAGAAGCAAAAAAGAAAATCTTTATAGTAATAATAGTCTTAGATTATTTATATGGTGTAAATCTAAAGGGTGGTTGCGCCTTTTTGGCCAACCACCTGAAGCTTTATAAATTTCCTTCACATAATGAGAGTGTACTAACCAAGGCGAAACCTCGGCATCCACACTGATAACTTTCGCCAACCTAGGCGGAATAGCCGAAACAAAGATAGAAATTTTAGCTGTTTGTTTGTGAAATTCGTAGTTTGCAGGCGTGCACGCCTGCAAAGGAAAACGCTCCCTTTCTTTTTAGATGGTTTAGGACGCTATTGATATTTCACTATAAAAATCAATCAGCTCAATGAGTGGCAGCCAATTGAAGATAATTATGCATTCAGAAATATTTTTACAATTTTTTAGACTCTTTTGTTTTTTTAAAGTTACCTCACATTTTTATCAATTAAACTTTAACCCGAATTGTTATGAAAAATTTTTTAATGATTTTAACCATTTTTTTAGTGGTATCAAGCTATGCCCAGAACAATATTAAGCTTACTCCTTCCGAAATAGATTCCTTGGGGGTTGATTTTGTTATTAATGATCAGGTGGTTGATAAGAACAATCTTGAAATGGAGCTTAATCAAAGATTTAAAATTCAAATTATTGCATATAAAAAAGATGGCTCAGTAATGAGAACTCCTATCAAAGGAAAAGAAGGCTTGGCAAAAAATCAATTTGATATTGAAATTAAAGGAGGAACCGAGGAAACGATTTATGGAGCTTCTACAGGCAAGTTTGTTACCAGTAATACATACATGAATATGCCTTTTGTAGATGGTTTTGCGTGTATTCAAATGATTGTTTCTCATAAAGATAGTCCAGATAAAAAATATACATGTTTTGTCAAAATGAAGCGACCGGCATCAAATGAATATTATTTTGGTATTAATTCAGCATCACCTTATGATTTAGAATTGGATGTTTCTTATATAAAGGGTTCTGCATATCCATTGAGCATTAAAATTAAATGTTCATCTTTTCCTGAATTAAATAAAACCATCAACATAAATCCGGAGGTTGAAAGCATTACATTTTCTACAGAAGGTAGAAATGGTGAAGAAGCAGGGATCACAAGCGGAAGTGTTCAAAAACCATATGCTCCTAAACCCGGAGGAGATGGAGGAAATATTACGATTACTTTTCGCGGCGAGAAGGCAAGTTCTTATGAGGAGAAAATAATTCTTAAAGTTTTCGGTGGAAGAGGTGGATTAGGGGGCTATGGTTTTCCTAGTGCAAGTGACGGTAGAGATGGACAAATTAGAGTAATTAAAAAATAATCAATAGTAATTTTAATTCGATTATACTACAGGCGTTAATATTATAAAAACCAGATTATGATTAGATGTAAAAAAGAGGCTGTCTCAAAAGTCTGATTTTTGAAAAAATATATTCGAAATTTGCTCAAAAACAAAGATGAAATTTAGCAAAGTGGACTTTTGAGACAGCTCCAATAGCGCGAACACATTTAATTAACAAAAAAACTGGCGCGAACCCGCTTGCTCCCCTTAAGTTCGCGCCAAGTTCTTTATTTATTTTGCCCGCAGGCGGGGATCTCGTCCTTCTGTACACATTCGGAATAATGGGGTACATCATAGATACATCCTCTATTAAATTATATTTTATAATTTCTTAGCGGAGATTCCCGCCTGCGGGGGAATGACGGAAGCATTGCCCGTGGGTTAGGCTTGTAAAGTCAATTTATTGCAGAGGATATGAACTTAATATTTATTCAAAATTCAGCATTCATAATTCAAAATTACTTATACATCCTCTGTAACTTCTCTACCACGTAATCTGCTTCCTCCATCGTATTGTATTTGCTGAAAGAAAAACGCACATGCGCTTTATTTTCGTCGGCTTTGAGACTTTGCAAAACATGTGAACCAATATCTGTTCCACTGGCGCAGGCGCTACCGGCAGAAACAGAAATTTTATGGATGTCTAAATTGAATAACAGCATTTCATTGATGTCATGCTGCGGAAGCGCTGCATTTACTACCGTATAAAGACTTTTCTCAGGATTGCAGCAGTCACCGTTGAAATCAATTTCTGGTATAGCAAGTTTTAATTTCTGAATAAGACTTTGCTTTAAAGCCCTGATGTGATTTTTATCTTTTTCCAGATTCTGATAAGCAAGCTCCATCGCTTTGGCGAGGCCGACTATTCCATATACATTTTCCGTTCCGCCTCTCATATTCCTTTCCTGTGCGCCTCCGTATAGAAGTGGCTTTACAGTAGAATTATGATTCATGTAAAGGAAACCTGTCCCTTTTGGGCCATGAAATTTATGTGCTGAACCCGCAATGAAATGCAATTTCAGTTTCTGCAGGTCAATGGGAAAATGTCCAACGGTCTGTACGGTGTCGGAATGAAAAATACATTGATGCTCAGTGCATACATTTCCTATCCATTCAATGTTATTGATATTTCCTACTTCATTATTGGCATGCATAATGGAAACGAAGGAGCCCGGATTCTTTGAAACCAGCTCTTCGAAAGCCTCTTCTGCGATATGTCCTTTTTCATCCAGTTGCACATAGGTGATTTTTATTTCACCATTCTTTTCCAGGTATTCCAGTGCATGAAGCACTGCATGATGTTCGATAGGAGATGTAATGGCATGTTTAATGCCCAGCGATCTTATACCGGAAATAATAGCTGTATTGTCTGCTTCCGTACCTCCTGAAGTAAAAAATATTTCCGAAGGAGAAGTGTTCAGCAAAGAAGCAATGGTCTTTCGTGATTTTTCTATCGCGCTGCGCGCTTCCCTGCCATGAGTATGAATGGAGGAAGGATTGCCGAAATGATTTTGCATGTATGGTAACATAGCCTCCAGCACTTGTTTGTCAAGTGGAGTGGTGGCCGCATTATCTAAGTATACATGCATTTCTTTCTATAATCTCTTTGATGTCTGTGATGATCTTGTTTGCCAGATGCTCTGCAGTTGCAAGAGTATCTGATTCAGCGTAAATTCTTATGATAGGTTCAGTGTTGGATTTTCTCAAATGAACCCACTCCTTATCAAACTCTATTTTTACACCATCCACTGTATTGATAGGATGTTTGCTGTATTTATTTTTTATTTCTTCTATCACACAGTCAACATCCACTCCCGGGATAAGCTCTATTTTTTTCTTGGCGATAAAATAGGCAGGATATTTAGATCTTAACAATGAAATAGATTTTTCAAACTTTGCCAGGTGCGTGAGGAATAAAGCGATTCCAACCAGGGCATCTCTGCCATAATGCAGTTCAGGGAAAATAATTCCTCCATTGCCTTCACCGCCTATTACGGCTTTGTGTTCTTTCATGGCCGTTACTACGTTCACTTCTCCTACTGCAGAAGCAAAATATTCAAAACCGGCTTTTTCGGTGATATCTCTCAGCGCTCGGGTGGAAGAAAGATTTGAAACGGTATTTCCTTTTTTGTGCTGCAATACATAATCAGAAACTGCTACCAGGGTATATTCTTCGCCGAACATGCTGCCGTCTTCATTGATAAAGCAAAGCCTGTCCACATCCGGATCCACTACAATTCCCAGGTCAAAATTTCCTCTCTGCATTTCAGAAGATATCTGGGTAAGATTTTCAGGAAGTGGTTCAGGGTTGTGCGCAAAATGCCCGTCAGGCTCACAGTAAATTTTATGGATCTCTTTTACTCCAAGTGCTTCAAGAAGCATAGGCACAACGATCCCGCCGGTAGAGTTCACACAGTCAATGGAGATTTTAAAATTCCTTTTCTCTATAGCTTTTTTATCGACAAGAGGAAGCTTTAAAATGGCATCAATGTGTTTTTGAAAATAAGTATTGTCTGTAGTATACGAACCTAATTTTTTTACTTCTGAAAAATCAATTTCATCTTTTTCCGCTATCGCAAGGATTTTTTTCCCATCCTCTTCTGTGAGAAATTCACCTTTGCTGTTAAGAAGCTTGAGCGCATTCCATTGGATCGGATTATGACTGGCAGTAATAATAATTCCGCCGTCTGCTTTTTCCATCATTACAGCCATTTCAACGGTTGGAGTAGTAGATAGTCCCAGGTCAATTACATCGAGGCCTACAGATTGTAAAGTGGAGGCAACAATTTTTGAGATCATTTCACCGGAGATCCGCGCATCACGTCCGATAATAATTTTATTGTTTTTTGAAGAATTTTTGATCCATGTACCATAAGCTGCTGTAAATTTTACAACATCCAGAGGGCTTAAAGAATCTCCGCTTTTTCCACCAATTGTACCGCGGATTCCTGATATTGATTTTATAAGTGACACTATGCTAAATCTTTATATTCTATTGTTACGGATTGGGCTTCAAAAGTAACCGGAAACCCCTCTAATCTTCATATTTTGCAGAAAATTTTATGCCATTTATTTTCATTATCTCTAAATGGCAGTCAAATTTAGAACGCAAATTTAAAAATACTAACTTAAAAGCCTAATCCTAAATTTTCTACATACAAGATATGGATAAAGTTCAAAATAGAAGAGAACAGCAGTTGAAAGCTTTCGACCGTTTATTAACAATTATGGATGAGCTGCGTGAAAAATGCCCGTGGGATAAAAAACAGACACTGGATAGTTTAAGGTATCTGACAATTGAAGAAATGTTTGAGCTTTCCGATGCGATTATGGAGAAAAATATGAATGAAATAAAAAAGGAATTAGGCGACCTGATTCTTCATATCGTTTTCTATGCGCGTATCGCTTCAGAGACAAATGATTTTGATATAGCCGATGTGCTGGATAGTCTTTGTGAAAAATTAATTCATCGTCATCCTCACATTTATGGCGATGTCAAAGCCGAAGATGAAGAGCAGGTGAAAAAAAACTGGGAGCAGATCAAGCTAAAAGAAAAAGGTGGAAATAAAACTACCTTATCCGGGGTTCCCAAATCTTTGCCTGCTATGGTAAAAGCAATGAGAATCCAGGAAAAGGCCAGAGGAGTTGGATTTGACTGGGAGAAAAAAGAGCAGGTCTGGGAAAAAGTAGAAGAAGAAATGAACGAATTCAAAAATGAATTTAACATTGTGGGAACACAAACCATAGATAAACAAAAAGCAGAGAACGAATTTGGGGATCTTGTTTTTTCATTGATCAATTACGCCAGATTTTTAGACATCAATCCGGAAGATGCGTTGGAGCGTACCAACAAAAAATTCATCAAGCGTTTTAATTACCTGGAAGAAGAAGCGAAGAAGGCCGGCAAAAATCTGGGAGATATGACCCTGAAAGAAATGGATGAGTATTGGGAGAAAGCGAAGAGGCTTTGAACTACCCGCCTTATTGTCATCCAGAAGGGATCTTGTCAGTTAATTAATGCTACCATTAATAATTATTTAATATAATTTGAGGCATCGCGGATTAATTAACAAGGTTCCTCCTGAATGACAAAGTAAACAGTTCTGCCAATAACGATTTACTCCACCACCAATTTCTTCAGATAAGAACTCTCTTCTGTAATCACATTGATGAAATAAATCCCCGGAGCTAACCCGGCGGCGCTTAGTTCTTTTTCAAAGAGCTCTCCTCCGGCAGGTATGGATTGGGAATAAAGCGCTTGTCCGACTGAATTCAGCACCGCAATTTTTACCGAAGAAGACTTCAATCCATTAATGGAAATTGAAAATTTATCGTGTGCTGGATTGGGATAAATATTTATCTCTGCTTCACCATCACGCTTGATGCTTATCGCTTCGCTGTAATATTTTTTACCGTCCATATCATGTTGCACCAGTCGGTAATATGTTATGCTCCCGCTGATATTGGCATCTTTAAATGTGTATTCAGCGAGTGAAGATGAATTTCCCATCGCCTGAATTTTCCCTATGCTTTCAAAATTAATTCCGTCAGATGATTTCTGCACTTCGAAGAAGCTGCTGTTCTCTTCCGATCCTGTTGACCAGTATACTGCATTGTATGTGGGAAGCGGGAAAGCAGTGAAAGATAATAATTCCACCGGCAATACACAATCCGCTATCGCCCTTACCGGCGTTCTTCCGCAACTGCTGTTGTATAAAATTTTCCATCTGAACATTCCGTGATATTCAGTGGCGGTGGGAGGATTATTGCCCAGCTTGCTTTGATTGATCGTAATAACATTGCCTGCGGTTGCCGCATCGTTATAAAGATATGCTCCTCCGGAAGTTTGTATCTGTGTGTTGGTAGGATTCTGTGAAGCAACGCCAAGTCTGTACATACCTGCAGCAGCAACGTTTAATTTGACAGGTACTCTCACGGCATAAACTCCATCGGGTTTTGTACCCCAGGCAGGAGTGATCAACCCGGCTGCATTGGCCGTAGTGTTTGTCATGCTGAAAGCTGGTCCCGTTGCGATAGTCGCAGGAGGAGTATTGTAATTGGATGGGTTATCAAATAACCGGAATTGAATACTGATAGGATCATTGGCATTGTTATTATTGAGCCAGAAATACACAGTCACGCTATCAATGGTAAGAGCTTGCTTCGCTTCAAAGACCATGTATTTATCAGTTAGCTGTGTCTGGTTTCGCGCTGCTTCATTTAAAGCATTTGATCCTACAGAAGTATTATATACTCTTGAGTCTTCTACATAATAAGTAGTGGTTGCCGAAATAGGCACAGTGGTATAGCTTGATGTATTAGATCCTCCTGCCAATACCGCGCCTCCTATGGGAGCAGCATACCAGTCGTATGTTCCGCTTCCTATTACGCTGAGCGTAACGTTTTTATTAGGCGGACAAAAATGTACATCAACAGGCGTTGCTGTGGCAAGGTTGGTAATGGTTACCTGATCTTCCTGCGCAGGCATACAGCTCGGGTCAGTTACTACTACCCTGTATGTGCCTGCAGAATTAGCCGTATATGTTTTGGCACGAGACGCAGGACCTGGTAAAGTATCTGCAGTCTGCCAGCCTGCTGTACCATTGCTTTCTTTGTACCAGCGGTAAGTAACTCCGGTTCCTGAATGCTGAGCATCTAATGTTATGGATATGGGATTACATAGTGTATATGGTCCGCCAAGATCAAAAGAATATGTATTGCTGATTACTATCTGATCTGCCTGAGGACAGGATGTGCCATTATCTACACATACAGAATAAGTGCCTGCAGTCGTAATATTGATAGAAGAAGTAGTTGCGCCTGTGCTCCATAAATACCTGGTGGCTCCCGGCGCATTGGCAGGCAGGTTAATTGTACCTCCTGTACCGCAAATGGTTCTGTCGGCTCCAAGATTTGGAACAGGTCCTGCTGATCCCTGCTGGCAGCCGGGAGTAAAGCTGATATCATCCAGGCCATAATCATTTCCTGATCCACATGATCCTGTAGAAAGATTTTCTATAGTGATAGTTACAGATCCAGTAGTAGTAGAAGTCCAGTTCTGAGTAAATTTCAGCCAGCTTCCTGTGGCGGTAGGAGCAACCATATTAGCTCCCAATTGTACGCCGTTTATCAGGAAGCGAACGGTTGCTACGTTTGCTGCAGGAACAGATGCAGAGGATGCCAGAGTTGTTAAGTATGCTTCAAAATAATAAGACACTCCATTTACTACATTGACGTTTGTTCTCCATGCATCTTTTCCTGCTGTACATGATCCGTCAACCATCAGGAAATTATTGTCTGCTGTCGGACTTACATCGGTAACATTTAAAAACTGAAAGTGAAAATCTGCAGGTATATCAGTCACCATGTACTCGTCGGGGTTTGACCAGTTTCTGTAACAGCCGGGACAATTCCCCAGAACATCCGGAGCTGTGGCATGGTTTACATAATCATTCACAAAGCCCGTATTGCCCTGGCTGAAGTTTCCATTTGGAATCATATTCTGGCCTGAGGTAGGCAGCTGGCAGGTTTGAGAATGTGCATTAATAGTAAATAATGAAAGATAAATTATACCTGCCCAAAGTATAATTGGATATTTTGTTTTCATATTCTTTTTATAGTAGAAATATTACAACTAAATGTAAAAATAATAATATTTTATCATAAATGCATTTAGCCTTAAAATGTTTATTTTCAGGCTTTAATGGGTAAAATGGATTATTTCAATAGAATTCCTTTAAAGAGATGTTGCTTAGGGGAAAGGCTTATAATTATTACAGGTAAAAGACAGCAGATTATATAAAAATTTATATAAAAAAAGTCCGTAGAGAAGCGATTAATCGCTTCTCTACGGACTAAAGATATAGTTAGGTTTTAATTATTCTTTCACAATTTTCTCTACAGATTCCAGGTCGCTCCCTGTGACATGCAGGAAGTAAACTCCTGAAGGTAAGTCGGCAATATTTACTTCTGTTGAGAAATCGCCTGAGTCTGAAGTCAGCGTTTGCTGTGCCACTACTTGTCCTAATGCATTCACCAGAGATATTCTTATCTGTTCTCCTGCTTCTGCTTTCATCGATACATTGAATTTTCCCTGATTAGGATTTGGGCTTACAATGACACCGGGATTATTGAATCCGACACTGACTGTTTCACTGTTGAAAGCAGGACCATCTTTATCATATTGAACCAGGCGATAATAAGATGTACCATTCAATGGATTATAATCGGTAAAGGAATATGTGGTAGGTGTGCTGGAGTTTCCTGCCGCCTGCACATTGCCTATGGTTACAAAATTAATTCCGTCCGCTGATCTCTGTACAGCAAAGTGAGAAGCATTCTGCTCACTCGATGTTTGCCAGTCAAGGTATACTTTGCTGGCCATCGGCGTAGCCTTGAAGCTGATGTATTGTACCGGCAGACCGCAGTTAAAAGTAGCTATTACAGGAACACGTCCGCAATCTACTCCTGCTGAGATTTCCCAGTTATAGAAATAACCATAGCATTGAGTGCCGCACCAGCCGTAACTTGGATCGAGTCCTACCAGGCTTACTACTCCAGGTACGTTATACGATGCCCATGTAACGTTATTTGCGCCACCCTGTGCCCAATACAAACCGCTCCCGCCTGTGTTGGTGCCAACCGCATCCAGTCTTAGTCCTGCTCCTGCAGGAACGTTAAAGCCTACCGGGACGACGAACCCCCAATCATTATTCACAGGAACTGTCGGAGGCCCTATTAAGTTTCTGGAAACAGTTGCAATTAATGTACCTGTATTATCTCTCAAGTTTACTACTGCAGTGATAGCAGTATTAGGATTATAAATTTTGGTGTAGATAGTAACTGCATCCAGCGTAAATGGAATTGTTGCGTTGAACCTAATATATTCAGTAGCAGCAATCGCACCGCCAAAACCAGCGGTAAAAGGTGAAGCGTTCACTCCTGGTGTTGTTTGTTTGGGACCTACTGTATAAGAGAAAGTGGATATATCTTTTACCCAATAAGTAGTCGTGGCAGCAGGCGTAGGATTGTAATTAGCTCCCGTATTTACAAGAGTACCGCCTGCGGAAGCTGTGTACCATTCGTAAGTTCCTGTTCCCGTGACAGAAAGGTTCGCAGCGCCCGGAGGGCAGAATGTTCCGTTATTCGGAATAGCAGCATTACTGAAGATATCCATCGCATCTGAGCGTGTTCCGCAGCCTGGTACAGTTACATCTACCTGGTAAGTGCCTGGCATTGTCGCTGTATAAGTTCTGCTGGTAGCTCCTGTAATAGGTGTTCCATTGCGGCGCCAGACATAGGTAATACCCGGGACAGATAATACTGCATCCAGCGTAGCTGTGGTCGGATTGCACAAAGTCACATCCGGACCTATATTCACTGAAAAGGTATTGGTTACTACAATCACATCAGATTTGATACATGAACCACCGTCGCGTACGCAAACGGAATAAGTGCCTGGTGTATTTACATTGATCGTATAAGGCGCAGCTAAGCCTGTACCTGTTGCACCCGTGCTCCAGGTAGCGTTCATAGTTGCGGTAGGAGTTATTCCGCTGTTAAGTGTAACGGTACCACCGTTAAGGCACAATGATTTATCCGGACCTAAATCCGGCTGAGGGCCTGCCGCGCCGAACTGGCAGCCTGAAGTAAAGGATATATCATCTATGGCAAAGTCATTGCCGTTACTGCAACCTGTCACAGTCATGTTCTCGATGCTGATGGTCACTGGTCCGCTGGTTGCTCCTGAAGCCCAGGTAAAGGTATATTGTTGCCATACACCATTCGCCACTGCAGGCAACTGCTGTTGCAGGCCTACGTTTATTCCATTAATATCAAATTGCAATAATGCCGGATTGCTAGGGAATAGAGAAGTAAACCACATAGTAAAGTAGTAGTTGGTGCTGGGAAATACCGTTACTGTCTGACTCCACACTTTTTGTCCCACATTACAGGCGCCGTCCACTGCCATGAAATGATTGCCGGGCCCCGGAGTATTATCATTAGGGGTATTTGTAAAGCCGTCATGGAACTGAGTAACTACATTGGTTACGACTTCATATTCGAAGGGGTTTGACCAGGTTCTATTGCAGGTTCCACAGCCTACGTCAGGCTGTGCTGAGCGCTTCAGGTATTGAGTGGTAAAGCAACTGTCTCCTCTTTCAAAATCTCCATTGCAGATTAAATTGGTCCCCATCGGCTCATTCGTTCCGCAGGAAGGGATAGGCTGTGCACGCAAGCTGTTTGATGTTAAAGCCATCAAACCTGAAATAAAAAATAATTTGATGTACTGTAAAAATGTATTCATAATTCAACTATTAAAGGGCCTTGTTTTGAATTAATATTAACTAAACGATATATTTTATACGGAATACTGGAATTTCAGTTGTAAATACCTGATTTACAATATTAGTAACCCCTATTTTTAGGCTACCGGAGGTTTGGTTAAAATTATATTTTTTTAATATTATTTATTAAAATAAAGTATTTATGGGCAAAATGGAGGTTTAGAAATTCAACTTTTTCTGGATTTTATCCTAAATAAAAGTATAGTAATTATTTAAAAAAAGGCAGTTAAGTCCAATTTTTAAAAATCAGAAGGGTAAAAAAAATCAGATGTGGGGGTTCATTTAATAAGACAATTCTGCAGCTTTTGTCCCCTAATTATTTAGATGAAATTTTCCAGAGGTTTATCAGAACTCCTCCTGCAATCAATACCATCCCTGCGCAGGCATATACATTAAATCTTTCACCGTACACAAAATAGCCTAACAAGATGGCAATGATAATTCCTACATAATACACCCAGGCCACTCGGGAAACTTCTTCAGCTTTAAGCGCTTTGGTTAAAAAGTATTGTGCCAGGTGAGAGGTGATCCCGGTAAGCAGCAGCAGGGTAAGTTCTGTGCCATCAGGCTGGGTCCAGTTGAAAATGCAAAAGGGAATTGTGAGTGCAATCATCACGATGGAAAAGTAAAACAGCACTACCAGCGGCTCTTCATTTTTCAGCATGCGCACATGGAAATGAGCAAGCGCTGCAAGAAAGGCAGAGAGTACGGCCACCAGTAATTCTGTCTCTGTAATTCTTGAGTCAAACCCTTTTATAATTACCACTCCTGCAAAACATATCAGCAATGAAATCCATTGAATGGAAGAAAATTTTTCTTTCAGAAATATCATAGCTAACAATCCGAGGAATATCGGGGATAAATGACCTATAGTCACTGCGGTGGCAAGCGGTATGGATTGTATAGAATAAAAAAATGTAAGCAGGGATGCTGTGCCCACGACACCTCTCTGCAGAAGCAGGAAAGTATTTTCTCCTCTTAAACCCAACTGATTTGCCCTGATGAAAATAAAGGAAAGCATACAAGAGATGATTCCCCTGAATAAAATAATTTCATAGACAGGAATCGCCGGCAAAGCTTTTACCATCACCTGCATGCCTGCAAGGAAGATAGTGGCGGCAATCATGTATTGAATTCCTCTGCTCACTTTTCGTCATTCCCGCGCAGGCGGGAATCTCCAATAGTAGCATTACTCTCACCTTGCATAGTAATTCTTATTATGCATACAATTTCTCAATAGTTTAACATAATACAGAAGTATGAGATTCCCGCCTGCGCGGGAATGACGGAGAAAACATGACATGCCTGCAACTTTCTAACCTTCAATTATACTTCACATAATGATCCCATTTCTCCAGAAGATTTTTCATGTCATCTGGAAGTTCAGAATCAAAATGTAATTTCTTTTTGGTAATGGGATGAATAAATCCAAGCGATTTTGCGTGAAGCGCCTGTCGCGGAAGCATTTTAAAGCAGTTGTCTACGAACTGTTTGTATTTGCTGAAAGTAGTTCCTTTAAGGATCTTATCTCCGCCATAAGTTGTGTCATTAAACAGAGGGTGCCCAATGTATTTCATATGCGCCCTGATCTGATGCGTACGTCCGGTTTCCAGCTTGCATTCTACCAGTGATACATAACGGTAGCTTTGTAAAACTTTATAATGAGTGATGGCATCTTTCCCGAAATCTCCCTCCGGAAAGGCAGTCATTACTTTTCTGTCTTTCAGGCTCCGGCCGATATTTACATGAATCGTACCGGCTTCTGGTTCAGGTTCTCCCCAGACAATGGCCTGATAAGTTCTCTCTATGCTGTGTTCAAAAAACTGTTTGGCAAGATGTGCCATCGACAATTCTGTCTTGGCAATTACCAGCAGTCCCGAAGTATCTTTGTCAATCCGGTGCACAAGGCCGGGTCTTCCTTCTCCGTTTCTCGAGGTCGGTAAATTCTGAAAATGATAAGTAAGGGCATTTACCAATGTGCCCGACCAGTTCTGGTATGCGGGATGTACCACCATCCCTGGAGCTTTATTCACTACCAGCAGTTCATCGTCTTCATAAACTATGTTCAGCGGAATATTTTCCGGAACGACCACATCTTCTCTGGGCGGTTGCGCCAGAGAAATGGTAATAAGATCCAGGGGCCTGGTTTTATAACTGGATTTGGTAGCCTTCCCATTCACAAGCACTGCCTCTGCTTCGATAGCACTCTGTATTTTTGTGCGGGTAGCATTGGCAATACGATCCATCAGGAACTTGTCTATTCTTATGGGCTCCTGCCCTTTGTCTACAGTAATCCGGTAATGCTCATACAGTTCCGCTTCTTCCGGTAATTCATTGTCAATTTCTTCCGACATAATTAGATTTTAGAAGTTGGAAGATAGAAGTTAGAGATCATATTAAAAAGCATTCTTGGCTAACTTTTCTAACTTCTGACATCCAGCTTCTTCTCTTTATAAAAAGAAAGATTTACCTTTAATCCCTGTTCAAAATCTAAAGCTATATTTCCGAATTCACTCAACCATATTCTCCTCTTGAAAAATTAAACGATTCTTTTTTTGAAGAAGCGGGCGTGGAATTATTTATCAAAAGGGAAGACCTGATCCACCCACTGGTATCAGGAAATAAATGGCGGAAGCTAAAGTACAATCTTATAGAAGCAAAACAGAGAGACCAGAACACGATTTTGTCATTTGGCGGAGCATATTCCAATCATATCTATGCTTTGGCTGCTGCCGGCAGTATTTTTCATTTTAAAACCATTGGCGTAATAAGAGGCGAGCTTACCATGCCTTTGAACCCTACCTTGCAATATGCTACCCAGTGCGGTATGCAGTTACATTATATCGACAGAGATAAATACAGGCAGAAGGAAGAGAAAGATTTTCTGGAAGACTTGAGGAATATACATGGCGAATTTTATTATTTGCCGGAAGGAGGTTCAAATGAACTTGGCGTAAAAGGGTGTGCGGAAATTATAAAGGAGATAGACATGGAGTTTGATTATATCACTACTGCATGTGGCTCAGGTGGTACATTGGCCGGACTCATTACCGGACTGAAGGGTGAAAAAAAAGCAATGGGCTTTTCTGCTTTGAAAGGAAAAGATTTTTTAAATGGAAAGATTGAAGAGCTGATTGGTGGCGCCGACAACTATGCTCATAACTGGGCTATCAATTATGATTATCATTTCGGCGGCTATGCGAAACTTACCAGGGAACTGGTACAGTTCATGAATGATTTTGAAATAAAATTTAAAATAAAGCTTGAGCCTGTATATACTGCAAAAATGTTTTTTGGCTTATTTGATCTCATTAAAAATGGCTTTTTTAAAATGGGAACAAGAATTATAGCTTTGCATACCAGAGGCTTGCAGGGACTGGAGGGAATGAAGGAGAAAATGAGAAAAGTTTAAATTTTTATAGGTAAGTATCATATTGTCATCCTGTAAGGATCTCGTTGATGGGACATTCTGCCATTGAAAAATATTTGAAGAATATTGGGTGGCACCCAGATTAACCAACAAGATCCCTTCTGGATGACAAACCGGGCATTCAAACCCTATGCAGGGAAATGAGTTAATGGTTTAATATTTTTAATATTATGAAAGACTACATCGAAAAAAACAGAGAACGATTTTTACAGGAGCTGTTTGACCTGCTTCGCATTCCTTCTGTAAGCGCTGACAGCAAATACAAAAATGATGTTATTAAGACAGCTAATTTCATCAAAGATAAACTGCTGACTGCCGGTGCGGATAAAGCGGAGATATGTGAGACGGCCGGACATCCTGTTGTCTATGCAGAAAAAATCCTGGATAAAAAATTGCCGACCGTTTTAGTGTATGGCCATTACGATGTACAGCCTCCCGATCCACTGGAGCTCTGGAATTCTCCGCCATTTGAGCCGGTCATCAAAGACGATCGCATTTATGCCCGCGGCGCCTGCGATGATAAAGGGCAGATGTACATGCACATCAAAGCGCTGGAGACTATGCTGAAGCATAATGCACTGAAGTGCAATATCAAATTTTTGATAGAAGGTGAGGAAGAAATTGGTTCGGATAACCTGGATAAATTTCTGGTGGTAAACAAAGAGAAGCTGAAGGCAGATGTGGTGCTCATCTCCGATACCGGATTGTTTTCCAATGAGTATCCCTCGATAACAGTGGGCTTGCGTGGATTGAGCTATATAGAAGTGGAAGTCATTGGTCCTAAAAGAGATTTGCATTCGGGAATGTACGGAGGTGCTGTTGCCAATCCTGTCAATATACTTTGCGAAATGATCGCTTCCTTAAAGGATAAGAATAATAAAATTACCATTCCCGGATTTTATGACGATGTTGCTGAACTGACAAAAGAAGAAAGAGCGGAAATGTCTGAGGTGCCTTTTGACCTGGAAGAATATAAAAAGTCGCTTGACATTGAAGAGGTACATGGTGAAGCAGGCTATAATACACTGGAAAGAGTTTCCATAAGACCGACACTGGATTTAAATGGAATATGGGGAGGTTATACAGGAGAGGGCGCTAAAACTGTATTGCCTTCCAAAGCATTCGCAAAATTATCCATGCGACTTGTGCCGAACCAGTCCTCAAAAAAAATCACCGAACTTTTCAAAAAACATTTTGAATCAATTGCGCCTAAAAGCGTCAAAGTAAAAGTTAAGCCGCACCATGGCGGAGAGCCTGCCCTTACGCCGACCGATTCAGTAGCGTATAAAGCGGCAAGCAAAGCTTTTGAGGAAGCCTGGGGAAAAACACCCATACCTATGAGAGAAGGAGGAAGCATACCGATTGTGAATTTATTCAAAAAAGAACTTGGCCTGAATACGGTCTTAATGGGCTTTGGATTGGATGAAGATGCCATACATTCACCCAATGAAAGTTTCAGGGTATTTAATTACTTTAAAGGAATAGAAACGATTACTCTTTTTTATAAATATTATGGAAAGCTAAATAATGGAGATCTTGAAAAAGACTTGCATTCATAGATTGATGAAAAACCATAACTTGTCCCGTCTTTAGCGCATTGTCAAACTAAAGCTTTTTAATGAGGTGATCTTAGCAGACATTGTGGAGTAAGTTATAGGTGAAAAGTTTGCCGTCATTCCCACGTACGTGGGAATCTCCGACCTCTGCACAAAATCTGATAATACAGTTAAGATTGTGCAGGAGTTAGAGATTCCCCTTTTCAGGGGAATGACGGATACATTTGTGTTTTAATTTAGGATACAAAGTCTACAGTAATTCTACTCGTTAAGTTGGCGGCAATGTGTCTTTAGCGGGAAATGTTGCAAATCATGGTCAAAGATTTGAAATGAAGCTTATAATTTTTAATTTTCAGGACGTTTTATGTGTATGAAGAGATTGCTGATTTTATTATTGATTTGTATTCCTTTTTTAGGCTGTTCACAGCCTACGTTGAATAATAACATTCTTGCGCCCACCAGGTGGACGGTGACATTGTCTAAATCTGAAGTAAAATTAAATGAGGAGGTGGAAGTAATTATTACCGCCGAGGTGCAGGATGACTGGTATATTTATTCCATTGATGTAGATGATCCCCGCACAAATTTTACTTTTACAGAAGACCCTTCCATAAAGATTATCGGTAAGGTAAAAGAAGGACCAGGAGTGAAGGTGGTTTATTCAGACATCTTCGATAAAAATATCAGAAAGTATTATAAGACAGCGGAGTTCCGTCAGAAAATAAAAATCCTTAAAACCAATCCCCTGATTGAAGTGGACATTGACGGGCAGTCATGTTCTGATATCAATGGACAATGTGTACCTTTCCGGGGCGGCAAATATAAAATTGAAGGAATAAAAGTATTAAGCGATAACAGTGTCCCGACAAAAACTGATACCGGAAAAAAAGTAATTACTAATCCTGAAACGACTAAAGTAGATTCTCCTAAGGTAGATACTTCTGAAAAAGTAACAGCTCCGGGAGATACTTCAACCAAAACAGAAGTAATCAATGAAGGAGGAGATGATGATGAAGGTGACGATGAAGGCAATATGTCTTTGATCACTTTTCTATTGCTGGCATTTGGCGGCGGACTTGTTTCATTGCTCACGCCCTGTGTATTTCCGATGGTGCCTTTGACCGTAACTTTCTTTTTAAACGCGAGCACGAACAAGGCGCAGGCATTTAAGAAAGCTTTTCTTTATGGAACATCTATTGTTTTTATTTTTACCGTAATCGGTTTAATTATTTCCTGGACGGTTGGTCCAAGCTTTGCGACATTTTTAAGCAATCACTGGATACCGAATCTTTTATTCTTTCTCATATTTATAATATTCGGACTTTCTTTCCTGGGAATGTTCGAGATCACTTTGCCAAGCTCTTTCATTAACAGGGTAGATGCGAAGGCAGACAAAGGAGGGAACTTCGGAATATTTTTTATGGCCCTTACTTTGGTGCTGGTCTCTTTTTCATGTACTGCACCTATAGTAAGTCCGATTTTAATTGAAGCTTCCAAAGGGGAAGCGATCAGACCGGTGCTGGGCATGCTCGCATATTCTTCCGCATTCGCCTTGCCTTTTACAATATTCGCGCTTTTCCCAACCCTTCTTTCCAAGCTGCCAAAATCCGGCGGATGGATGAATGTCATTAAAGTTACTTTAGGTTTTATTGAAGTTGCGCTGGCATTTAAATTTTTAAGCGCAGTAGACAGGGTATATCACTTAAGAATTCTTGACAGGGACATTTTCATAGGAATATGGGTAGCAGTAGCGGCCTTACTTACCATTTACCTTATCGGATGGATCAAACTTCCCAATGATGATGAAGTTTCTAAAATCAGTGTTGGAAGATTGATGCTTGCTATTGTATCATTCACTTTTGTAATATACCTGATACCGGGAATGTGGGGTGCGCCTCTCAGAGGTTTATCAGGTGTATTGCCTCCTATGTCCAGCCATGATTTTGATGTGCCGGGGATTATCAGAAAGTATTCAGTGAAAGGAGAAGTATTGTGTGATGAACCTAAGTATGGGAAGAAATATGAAATGCCTCATGGATTGAAAGGGTATTTTGAATATCAGCAGGCTTTGAAATGCGCTAAAGAAAAAAACAAACCCTTGTTTATTGATTTCACCGGGTTGAATTGCGCCAATTGCATACGGATGGAAGAAAATGTTTGGGCTGATCAGGAAGTACTCAAAATTTTAAACGAAGAGTATGTGCTGGTCTCTTTGTATACAGACGATCCTACTGCTTTAAGCAAAGAAGAAGTATATACTTCGGTATATGATAAAGAAGAGAAAGCAACCATAGGAGATAGAAACCTGGATATAGAAATTGCTAAATTTAACAGCAATGCACTCCCTTATTATATTTTACTTGACCCTTATACAGAAAAGCCCCTGGTAAAAGGAGTGGGCTTTACCCCGAGTGTGATTAATTATGTAAATTACCTCAACAAAGGAACCAGGAAATTCAAAAAATTACATCCCGACAAATAAATTGAAATATTTAATTCGATATAATAATTACAGCAGCCCACAGATTTCCCCGGGCTGTTGCTGTTAAATAATAATTATGAGTGATAAAGAAATTGTAAGCGAAACTTACCCTGTGAAAGGAATGACCTGCGCCGCCTGTGCGGAAAGCGTTGAGTCAATGATCAGGTCGGTAGAGGGAGTAGAGCAGGCAAATGTAAATTTTGCTACATCAAGGGTCTTTGTGAAATATGACCCAACGCTTTCCCCTCCAGAGAAATTGGATAAAGCAGTAAGGAGCATAGGTTATGAATTGATAATTGATAAAAGAGAAAATATTGTTTCGCAGGGAAACCCTTACAGGCTTAGATTAATCGTCGCCGCTTTATTTTCAATTCCTGTTGTGTTGCTCTCTATGGTTTTCCATGAGATGCCTTATAGTAAAGAAATTATGTTTGTCCTTACTTTGCCGGTTATATTTTATTCCGGAAAAGATTTTTATATCAATGCCGTAAAGCGCGCCTTGCATTTTACTTTTAATATGGATACGCTTATAGCGCTGGGAACCGGATCCGCATTTTTATTCAGTGTCTTTAATACTTTTTTTCCTGAGTACTTAATCGTTCGCGGACTGGAACCTCATGTTTATTATGAGTCAGCCGCAGTAATTATTACTTTAATCCTTTTAGGGAAATCCCTGGAAGAAAATGCAAAGGCAAAAGCAGGCGCTGAAATTGAAAAATTAATGGGCTTGCAGGCTAAGGAAGCAACCATGCTGCATGAAGGCAAAGAGGTCAAAGTTCCTCTGGAGAATGTAAAGATCGGGGATACATTGGTTATTAAGCCGGGAGAAAAAATTCCGGTCGACGGAAAGGTGATGGCAGGAAATTCTTTTATAGATGAAAGTATGGTTACCGGCGAAGCCATGGCGGTGAAAAAAATTCCCGGAGATATGGTGATAGGATCTACGATGAATACGCTTGGGTATTTCGAGATGCGTGCTACCAAAGTGGGAAGTGATACCATGCTTGCTAAAATTATCCAGGTAGTGCAGGAGGCTCAGGGCAAAAAAGCACCGATGCAAAAACTTGCAGATAAAATGTCTGCTGTATTTGTGCCGATGGTAGTGCTGATCGCAGTGATCACATTTATATTATGGTATTTACTTGGTCCTCAGCCTTCGTTCACTCATGCTTTTGTCTCTTCCATTACGGTTTTGATAATCGCCTGCCCATGTGCTCTGGGTCTGGCTACGCCGGCTGCCATTGTGGTAGGTATAGGCAGAGCAGCAAATAAAGGTGTGTTGATCAAAGATGGGGAAGCGCTGCAGCTTTTGAAAAAAACAGATACGCTCGTAGTAGATAAAACAGGTACGCTGACCAAAGGAAAATTTGAAGTGACAGATGTGATATGGAAGGGCGAGCATGCAGGGAAAGATAAATTTAAATCTATTATACTTTCCCTGGAAAAGAAATCCGAACACCCGCTGGCTGAAGCCATCATCGAGTACTTTCATAAAGAAAACATCAAAGAGCTTCCTGTAGAAAATTTTGAAACGCTTCCGGGAATGGGAATAAGAGCGAAAGTTGACGGAGAAAATTATTACCTGGGAAATGAAAATTTCATCAGGGCGGTTAATCACGGAAGGTATTTAAAAAGTGAAGAATATATTATTCATGAGGTCAGCGGGATGGAATATTTTTTCGATGATGAAGATCTGAGAATAGAAATAAAAAAGCTTCGTGAGGCAGGAAGGACGCTTGTGTTTGCAGCAGATAACAAAGCAGTTTTTGCTTTGGTGGGGCTAACCGATGTAATCAAGGATGGCGCTGAAGAAAGTATGCAGCTTTTAAATAGAATGGGTATTGAAGTGATCATGATGACAGGTGATTCGCGGGAAGCAGCAGAAGTAGTAGCCAATAAATTGAAGATTAAAGAAGTGTACGCGGAAGTGCTTCCGCTTTCCAAATCGGTAATGATCCAGAATCTTCAGGAGAAGGGGAAATTTGTGGCCATGGCCGGCGATGGGATCAATGATGCTCCTGCTCTGGCACAGGCAGATGTGGGTATTGCGATGGCAAACGGTACAGACATAGCGATTGAAAGTTCGAAGATGGTTTTGTTAAACGGTGATATTACCAAGGTGGCTCATGCTATTAAACTGTCACGAGCTACTTTAAATGTGATCAGGCAGAATCTTTTCTGGGCATTTATTTTTAACATTATAGGAATACCTTTGGCTGCTGGAATTTTATACCCGGTAAATGGCTTCCTGCTTAGCCCTATGATCGCAGGGGCAGCCATGGCATTCAGCTCGCTTGCTGTGGTCTTGAATAGTTTGAGGTTGAAATTAAAATAATTGTAAATAACCGGTGCAATATTTCCCTGTCATCCCGCAAGGATATTGTTGTTTATGTGTTCTGCCATTAAATAATGCCCGAATAATTTTTTATGGCACTGCAATTAAATTACAAGTTTCCTTCTGAATGACAGTAAGTCGATAGATACGAACATGAAGGCATCCATCATCAAAAGAGTAACCCTGGAAAATCTTCCTTCTGCCTCCGGCGTGGAAATCATAGATGGTATTATTCATATCATAGGAGATGACTCTCCTTATTTGTATTGTCTTGACCATTCCCTGAAAGTGATTGATAAGGTAGAGCTATTTAAAAGCGAAGATTTTTCAACAGGAAGAATTCCTAAAAAAATTAAACCGGATCTTGAGTGCATGGCGCCTATTACCATCAATAATAATAAACATATTATTGTTATGGGATCAGGATCTGCGAAGAACAGGGACAAAGGATTTCTGGTAAAGCTTCCCAATAAGTATAATAAAAAATATTTTGTACAGGAGCTTTCTTTAAAGTCATTGTATGAACTCCTGGAAAGCAACCCTGAGATAGTAGGTGATGGAAAACTAAACCTGGAAGCAGCTGCAAGTACGGACGATCATCTGATTTTATTCAACCGGGGAAATAAGGCAGGCAAGAATGTCATATTGTATTTCAGCATGGAAGAGTTTAAGGTATACCTGCTGGAAAATCCGGAAATGATTCCTTTTCCTAAAATCTATTCTTTTGAACTTCCTTCTATCAAGAATGTGCCGGCAGGTTTTTCAGGTGCTTCTGTAATGGATAATAAATTATTTTTCACCGCGGCAGTAGAAGACACTTCCGATCCTGTGCTCGATGGCGAGGTATTGGGCAGTCTGGTCGGCTGGGTGGATATGCAGCGCCTTGATTTTGTAAGAGGTGGAAACAGAGAAGCTTTGTCTGAAGTAAAAGATTCTGCCATCATTGAAGAGAATGGGGAAATCTACCTGGGGAAAGTAGAAAGTATTACATTATTTGAGAAAGATTCTGATACAAAATACATTGCCATTGCGATTACTGATGATGACATGGGCGGATCGGAATTGCTAATGCTGGAGATAAATTTATAATTATGAAGGCTGAATGTTGAATTGTGAATTAAAAAGAATCTTAGGTTTCACAAACTGTCCGTTAAGCATTGTTTGCGAAGCCTTTAAGGGTTCGTAAACCTCAAAAGAAAAAATCACTTTGTCTTTTGAAATCAGGAAAACAAAAAACCCCGATAACCGGGGTCTTTAAAAAATATCCTTTGTAAACTTTTACTGATCTATTATTAAAAAAACGTATTCAATACTTTTAACATTTCCCAATTGATTTTTTTGGAAGACTCTTTTATAGCTATTCCTTTCCAGAAAGCTACCCTGTCTTTTAGTACTTCAGCTCCTTCTTTCGGATCACGATAGTACCATGCGGCATCTTCATTGATCTCTCCCTCCACCATTACATGAAGATAAGATGCTGTGCCTTTCCACGGACAGGTACTTTGCGTATGACTTTCCAGAAAAAATTCTTTGCTGATAGAGTCAAGAGGGAAGTAATAATTCCCTTCTATTTCTTCAACGTCTTCGCTTTTAGCGATCACAGTGCCTTTCCAGATTGCTTTCATAAGGGTAGGATTAGATTAACAGAGTTAATACTATTAACCCATAAAAACAAAGATTGTTTTCCACAATAAAAAAAGTTAAGCTTTATCCCAGATGCCTACCGGAACAATTTCAAGCAAATGACCATCAGGGTCCCTGAAGTAAAATGAATGAAGACCTTTTTGCCAGGCCTGTTCTTGGATAATTTCAATATTCCATTTTGAGATTTTTTCTTTCCATCCCGCATAGTCACCGGCATTTACCTCAAATGCCAGGTGTATATGGCCTGTAGCATAATGAGATGGCAGAGAAGATTCTGCTTTGGTGGCTTCCGGAATAAAACACAGGAGCACCGACGTGCCGGCACGGAAAAAAATATGCCTGTTCTTAACATGGCCTATAATATCAAAGCCCAGTTTGCCATGATAAAAATCCTTGGTTCTTTCCAGGTCTTGTACATACAGGCAGGTTTCTTTAATCTGTCGGATCATATGTTAAGTGTAAATATACGATAAACTCATTCGTCTTTTTTAATGTTTAATAGGTATTGACATCTGAAAGTGCGTATGCAAGACTGGATGATTTTTTTGATACTTTTTATACTGCTGCTGGCTACAGTGCTGTATTATATTTTTACCAGTAAGAAAAGAAAGAGTCCTTTTTATCATAAGAAGGAAAAAAAATGGAAACAATCATCTCCCACAGATATGGAGTATGTAAAATACACTGTATTTCTGATCGGAGATGCCGGAGCGCCTTCGCTGAATCATCCGGATAAAAACCTTGATTTGCTGAGACTGAAGATCCTGAAGGCAGGAAGCAAAAGCGCTGTCTTTTTTTTAGGAGACAATATCTATCCGGTAGGAATGCCAAGGCCCGATGACCCCGGACATGAGCGCGCGGAAAAAAGATTACTCAGGCAGCTTAAAACTTTGGATGCATACACCGGCAAAAAAGTTTTTATTTCCGGAAACCATGACTGGAATAAAGGAAGAAAGGGGGGCTATGAAGCGGTAAAGCGTCAGCAGTTTTATGTTGAGTCTTATTTTGGAAGTCAGGAAGTGTTTCTTCCAAGAAATGGTTGTCCCGGCCCGGTAGAATTACCTATAAACGATGATCTTACGATCGTGGTAATCAATACACAATGGTGGGTGCATAGCGGTACCCGGCCCCTTGGAAAAATTAATGGCTGTGAAGTAGACAGCGAGCACGAATTTTTTCAGAAACTGGAAGAGGCTCTTGAAAAAAATAAAGGAAAAAAGATCCTTGTAATTGGACACCATCCGATGTACAGCATGGCTTATCACGGCGGTAACTTTAGTATGAAGCAGCATCTGTTTCCTCTTACAGAGGTACACAAAAAATTATACATCCCCCTGCCTGTGGCAGGAAGCATATATCCCATTTACAGAAAATATATAGGCTCAAAAGAAGACATGTCTCATCCCAGGTATAAAAGTATGAGGAAGAGACTGCTGAATATTTTTAAAAAATACGATAACCTTATTTATGCTGCCGGTCATGATCATAATCTGCAGTACATTCAGAAAGCGATGCAGCATTATATTGTCAGCGGTGCAGGATGCAAGGTGACACATGTGCAGAAAAAAAAGGATGCTCAATTTGTGCACGCCCATAAAGGCTTTATGAAATTAGATTTTTATTATAGCGATGATGTATGGTTGGAAGTTTGGGAGCCCGATGGTACACCATATGGAAGGTTGGCATTCAGGAAACAGATAATTAGTGCTGTGAGATGAGTGCAGAGTGCTGAGATTTTAAAGTTTTCTCTGCACTCATCTCTCATTACGCTGCACTATCTGCAGCAAGGCAAAATGATTCTTATTCCTTTAGGCACTATACTGATTTCAATTTTTTCTCCTAACACAACAGGTTCTCCGTCTATATGGAAAGAAGCTTTTTGCTTATTATAAATAATAGCCTTACGGCATTTCACGACCTGGTTGTACCTGGTTTTGTGAATGGTGTTATTAAAAAGATGATAAAGAATTTCCAGAGACCTGAATTTTGGAAAAGGTTTGATAATGCTAATTTCAAATAAACCATCATCGATCTCTCCTAATGGATTGATATTGACATTGGTTCCAAACCTGTTTGAATTGGTAGCCGTCATCATGAAAGCTTCTCCCTGGATAGTCTGTCCGTCAGTCTCAATCTGGTAGTTAAAGGGATTGAAAGTGAAAAATTCCTGCAAACCAAACCACAGATAAGATAATTTCCCTCTCATGATGCTTTCTGAAAATCTTCTTACCACCCTGGCATTGAAACCAAAATCGCTCACATGAAAACAGTTTTTTCCATTTACTTTCAAAGTATCAATCGCATGTGTGTGAAAATCTTTGATCACTTCCAGGGCTGCGTCAATTTTTTTGGGAATATTCAGATCATGGGCTAGGCCGTTGGCTGAACCTGTCGGGACGATGCCCATTGGTATGCCGGAGTTGACGAGAAGTTCTCCGACCATGTTTACCGTTCCATCGCCTCCTACTGCTATTACTGCATTGGGTTTATATTCCAGAGAAATTTTCCGTATGACTTCCTGATCATTTTCTCCTGTAGTCTCATAGAATTTAGAATTGCAGGAATTTTTCTGGCAAAAATCTTTCAATGCCAGTTGCAAAGCTTCTTTGTTTTTCAGCTTGCCGCCGGCCCGGAGATTCATTACAAATAATAAATTCCTGGTCATTAAAAGATGCTCTTTTATTATATAACATCTTTTTGCCTCCTGCTTCCTTCATATAATTCAAATTCTAACAAACGGCAGTCAATTTTTCCATTGAAAAATTCGATCTTCCGCTTGGTTTTCAGGCCTATTTTCTTCCCTAAGGCAGAATTTCCTGTAAAAACGTAGCCTGTATAGCCTTTGCATTTTTTCTTAAAAAAATCTCCTATTTCTCTGTAAATCCCTTCAAGTTCTTCCTCTTCCCCCAATCTTTCACCGTATTCGGGGTTCAGCGCTACTACGCCTCCGTTTTCCGGAACCGGACTGTCTTTAAAATCACAAACCTGAAATTCTATGAGGTGATTTACTCCGGCTGTTGTAGCGTTTCTCACCGCAGCATCTATCGCATCTTCACTGATGTCGGTGGCAATGATTTTTCCTTCAGGCTGCCTGAGCGTTTTCTGCCGTGCTTCCCATCTCATCTTCTCCCAGACTTCTTTATCATATCCTTTAAAATGCATGAAGCCGAAATTTCCTCTCAGCAATCCGGGCGCTTTGTTTACGGCAATCATCGCTGCTTCTATAGCAAGGGTGCCGCTGCCGCACATGGGGTTCACGAAATTTGATTTTTTATCCCATTTGCTGGCAAGTATGATCGCACAGGCAAGCGTTTCCTGTAAGGGGGCTTTGAATGGTAGTTTGCGGTATCCATGTTTAGCAATGGTGTCACCCGAACTGTCAAGATACACTGCTGCATCTCTGTCTTTCCAGTAGAGGTATATTACGGCTTTATTTCTTTCCGGGCCGGAGTCAGGTCTCATGCCGAACTTCTCATTCATTCTGTCTGCAATCGCATCCTTGCATTTGAGGCTGGCAAATCTTGTATCGAGAATGAATTCATTTTCAACGGATGAAATCACACTGAAGTAGCCATTTACATCGAGGTATTCTTCCCACGGGATCTTAACGATATTTTCATATAGATCTTCAGGGCCTGTAGCTTTAAATTCTTTTAGCATATACAAGACTCTGTGACCTGTTCTCAGGTAGAGATTAAGTTTCATGCAATCACTTAAAGTTCCCTGAGTCTCTACGCTCATGCGGGTTTCTTTGATGATCGGGAAATTTAATTCTTCCGTTTCTTTTCTCAGGTAAGAGACCATCCTCAAAGGACAGGGGATAAGTATTTTGCTTGCTGTGGTAAATGGATTCATTCAATGAAAATTTCTGCTAAAATAAAGAATTAATCCGGGTAACAAATCCAATTTTCCGAATGTTATTCAATAAAGACATTAAGAGTTTTATGGACAGGTTTGCAGATGATAAGGCTAAGTTATATGATATTGTAAGGTCAATTGAAGAAGCTGAAGCAATAATTGGCGGGATGAGATTCGAAACATTCGTAAAGCAGAACCATGTGATTGATGGTATTACTTACCATCTGAGAGAGATTGGGGTAGCGGCAAGATTGCTGTCAGATGAGTTTAAGGAAGCTTACGGTGATATAGACTGGAATGTGCTCACAAATCTTCAGTTTGCTACCTGGGATCAGGAAATTGAAATCGATCCGCATGCACTCTGGTATGTCATTGAAAATGATCTGCCCAGAATTAAAGACCAGATATTCGATATCACCGCAGTGCTGGAAGACAAAGAAGATCAGTTTTATTTTTAAGGGGGGTTAAATGAATTAATCCCTCCTCTTTCCCGGAGGCTATTTTTTTATATAATATTTATTATTTCCTATATTGTCTATAACAAATAACCAATTACGCCTCAATTCTTCTATGAAATATTTTTACCTTATTATTTTAGTATCGTTCTTTTCCTGTCAGACACAGGAGAAGTCAATATCAGTTTCTTCTGATTCTGCAGCTAAATCAGTATGTGATTTTGTAAATCCATTTATCGGAAGCTCGTCGGTGGGAAATCCTATGATTGGAACAACCAGCGGCGGTAATACTTATCCAGGTGCGGTGCTCCCCTTTGGTATGGTATCTGTAAGCCCGCATACAGATTCTATGGCGCCCAGCGGATACTATTACGGTAAAGAATACATATATGGCTTTGGGCATGTGCATCTGAGTGGCGTAGGCTGCCAGGATTTGGGCAACATAGTGCTTATGCCTGGCCGGGGTAAAATTATTCCCGATTTGGGATTCAACAGATCACGCTTCAGTAATGAAGTGGCGTCACCCGGATATTATAAAGTGGATCTTAATGGTCCGGATGTTACAGCCGAGATGACGGCTACTACCAGGAGCGGCTTAAGCAGGTATACATTTCACACAGCCGGCGATTCATCCAATATTATGCTTGACCTTACGCAGGGAGTAATGCCTAAGCTGGTTTCTATGCCGCCCCAAAAAGGTATGGTGAAAATAATCTCCGATACTGAAGTGGAAGGCTTTAACTATAGCGGAGACTTTTGTTACGGAAAAAGTTTTCATGCAGTTTATTTTGTGGCGCAATTCAGCAAACCTGCCATTAAAACCGGAACATGGACGGATAAAAAACTCAGCGATAAAAAAGAAAACGGCGGGGATAATTTCGGTGCATACTTTACTTTTAAAACCGGCAAAGACGAATCAATTTTAGTGAAGGTGGGAATCTCTTATGTAAGTATCAAAAATGCCAGGGAAAATCTGAACGCTGAGCAAAACGGATTTGAATTTGAAAAAGTGTGGAGTAAAGCGCGGGAGGCATGGGAGAAAGATCTGTCAAGAGTAAAAGTGGAGGGAGGCAGCCAAAAGCAGAAACAAATATTTTATACAGGTTTGTATCATATGCTCATGCATCCCAATATATTCAGCGATGTCAATGGAGAATATCAGTCCATGAGAACTTATCCAAATCATGCGGGAGGGAAGATTCTGAAAGCAGAAGGATATACAAGGTATACAGTATTTTCACTCTGGGATACCTACCGCAATGTGCATCCTTTCTTTTCACTGGTATATCCGGAAAGGCAGAGAGATATGGTACAGTCACTGGTTGGAATGTATGAAGAGTCGGGCAGGCTGCCTAAATGGGAACTGGCAAGCGGAGAAACATTCACCATGGTGGGTGATCCTTCTTTTCCGGTGATCGCCGACACTTATATCAAAGGGATAAAAGATTTTAGTACAGAGAAGGCTTTTGAAGCGATGATGACAAATGCTACCCAGACAGATCCAGTGATCAGGCCAGGGCTGCGGTCTTATTTAAAATACCGCTACATTCCTATGGACGACAAAGGTGAATGGCTTTGGGGTGCAGTGTCTACTACGCTGGAATATAATTTTGCCGACTGGTCTCTGGCGCAATATGCAAAGGCTCTTGGAAAGGAAAAGGAACACGAAGAGTTTTTAAGGCGATCTATGTTTTACAGAAACCTTTACGATCCGCGGACAGGATTTTTAAGACCTAAAATGAAAAACGGCGCATGGTATAGTCCATTTAATCCTGATACCGTGCAGGGAACAGACCTGGATTTTCCCGGCGCAGGCGGACCGGGTTTTGTGGAAGGCAACGCATGGCATTATAATTTTTTTGTGCCGCATGATATTCCTGGATTGATTTCGCTGATGGGCGGTGAAAAAAAATTCGTACAGAAGCTTGATGAGTGTTTTGAGAAAAAACAATACAACTTATGGAATGAACCGGACATGGCTTATCCTTTTCTCTATGCTTACGTGAAAGGTGAAGGATGGCGCACGCAACAGCAAGTAAGAAACCAGATGGAAACAAATTTTGATATTACTCCTTCCGGAATTCCCGGTAACGATGATTGTGGGACGATATCAGCTTTTTATGTGCTGGGGGCTATTGGATTTTACCCCTCTTGCCCTGCAAGCGAGTGGTATGAAATATGCAGTCCGGTTTTTGATAAAATTACCATTCAGTTAAATCCAAAATATTACAAAGGGAAAGAGTTTGTAATTGAGACGAAAAACAATTCTCCGGAAAATAAATTTATTCAGAATGCTTTGCTTAACGGGAAAAAGTTTGATAAACAGCAGATTGGTCATTGGGATATAGTGAATGGGGGCAAACTGATCATAGAGATGGGTAAAAGTCATTAGAATTATTATAAAGATTAAATTAATTTGTAAATAAAAAAAACATGGATCTACAGAAAGAATTTGAAAGTGCGGTCGCTAAGTCCAAACAGCTTCCAGAGCAGTCCAATGAAAATCTCTTAAAGCTGTACAGCTTGTATAAACAGGCAACGGAAGGAGATGTAAATATTGAAAAGCCTGCAAATATGTTTGACTTTAAGGGGATTGCAAAACACAATGCGTGGGAAGCTTTAAAAGGTATTTCAAAAGAAGAGGCGATGAAGCGGTATATTCAGGCGGTGCAGGATTTCGCCAAATAATATAAGTCCATGGTCCACAGACTATGGGACTATCAACTATTATTTTTATCTTTGCCTCATTATATATCCCCATGTACAAATTCAAGCATGTATTACTGGTAGATGATGATTATGTAAGTAATTTCATAGCCGATCATTTACTTAATAAATTAAATGTATGCAATAATGTCTCCTTCTGCCGTAATGGGGACGAAGCTTTAAAATTCCTTAAAGAAACCGAGGATTTCCCCGAGATTATTTTCCTTGACATCAATATGCCTGTAATGGATGGCTTTGAGTTTATTGAAACGTTCAGGGAATTGAACATGGACAAACATAAGACCCGTATCATTATATACACCGCTTCCTTTACCCAGAAAGATGTTGAAATGCTGAAAGGCATAGGCTTCCAAGATTTTATTGTAAAACCCCTTACCGAAGAAAAGCTTATCAACATTTTAAAACTTTTCAAAGAGAACTAGGTTCTATATACAAGGATTCCCAAAGCTCCTTGGATAAAATCTAGAACCAAATGTCTCAATACAAAACCGTTTTACTTGTCGACGACGATTACGTAAATAATTTTGTTACGGAACGTATGCTCAAAAGAGCCAATATTGCACAAAATATTAAATCTGTACGCAATGGGGAAGAGGCTCTCACCTATCTTTCAGAAGAAAAAAATCCGTGTCCGGAATTAATTTTTCTGGATATAAACATGCCCGAGATGGATGGCATTAACTTTTTAAAGCATTTCAAAAAAATGGTACTGGGTAAGAAAATTAAAGTGGTGCTTCTTACCGGCCATATAGGGCAAAAGCAGAAAAAGTCTCTGGACGACCTGGGTTTTTCTCACGTAATTCAGAAACCTCTTACCAATGAAAAATTAGTATCCGTTTTAGAAAAAGAATCCGTTTAAACATTATTCATTTTATCAGAATTTTTGATAGGAAATACTCGTTTTTAATATAGGACTTCCTTTAATGTTTCTTTTTTAAAATGAGGAAATTGAAGAATATTCTGTTGATTGAGGATGATCAGGTTACTAACTATATAAATAAGAAGCTGATCAACAGGATTAATCTTTTGTATCAGGTAGATAACTGTCCTAATGGTTTTGAAGGACTGAATTATATGAAGAATTGCCTTGCCAGCAATGCTCCTGTTCCACAACTGATATTACTGGATATCAATATGCCTGTAATGGATGGTTTTGAATTCCTGGAAGAATTTCAAAAATTGAATCTGAGTGAGAAAGTGATTATCGTAATGCTCACCACTTCTTCCCATATCAGGGATATGGACAAACTATTCCAGTCAGGAAATTCACATCTTATTGCCAAGCCGCTGACAGAAGAGAAGTTTATTTCTATATTGGATAAATATTTTAACAATCATTCTTACGGCCAAACAGCTTAATATGCCTGCACTGATTTTTATATTGAAAATGAAATGCCCCCGCTGCCATAAGGGAGATCTTTTTATTGATAAAAATCCTTATAATTTTAAAATGCTTTCTAAAATGCCGGCAGAATGCGCTGTCTGCGGACAGCCTCCTACTCCCGAACCCGGCTTTTACTATGGCGCTATGTATGCCAGTTATTTTATTTGCATTGCCATGAGCATTATGAATTATTTCATCATTGAAAAAGCGTTGAATATTTCCGGTGCCGGCTTTCTGGTGATTAACAGTATAATTTTACTGATTCTTTGGCCGGTAATTTTCAGGTATGCAAGGGTAACTTACCTCTATCTCTTCGTGAGATACCAGCCCGGTTCAGGAAAAAAGTAAACTAATTATTTTCTTTTAGTGTTTTAAGTTCAAAGAGCCACTATGAAGACGCTGAATTGTGTTTTGCTGGTAGATGACGATAATGTGAATAATTTTCTGACAGAGAAGGTTATTCAGAAGATCGGCTTATGCCGTAAGATTAAAACATCACTAAACGGCGAAGAAGCTCTTTTGTATCTTGCAAAAAACTGCTGCTCATTTCAGGAAGGCTATCCCGAACTTATACTCTTGGATAATAATATGCCGGAAATGAATGGAATAGAGTTTATGGAGTCTTTTAACCAGATCAATTTCAACAGCAATAACAAAGTAAAAATTGTTGTTCTAACCGCTTCTGAAAACCCAAGAGATAAAGAAAAACTGGAGAAGCTGGGAGTTGAAGCTTATCTTACTAAACCCCTTACGGAAGAGAAGCTGTTAAGCATTCTGTAATCACAGAAATTCTATCACAATGGAATGAATGTCATGCTCATTGACATAGTTGATCCTGAAATTGAAAGCATCACATATCTTTTTTACAATTGACAAGCCCAGCCCGATTGAATATTCAGAGTCTGAATTTTTGCGGAATCTTTCGAAAAGCACTTCAGGAGATACTTTCAATGGTGTTCCTGTATTTTCAATTTTCAGGTATGACTTTGTAAGTTCTACATAAATCTTTCCGTCTCTTTTATTATGCCTGATGGCATTGGATACAAGATTGCTTACCAGTATGTCGGCAAGGATAATATTAAAGTTGAGGCTGCAGGGATTGAGGATGCTTATTTTTGTTTTTATATTTTTATCTTCAATCTGCATGTCAAAATTTTTCAGGCAGTTTTGAACGATCAATTGCATTTCTACTTTTTCAATTTCAGAAAATTGCTGGTTTTCAATTTTAGAAATCAGCAATAAGCCCCTGTTAAGTAATGATAATCTTTTCGCTGCCTCAAATATTGACTCGATCAGCTGCATTTCCGTTTCCTTCAGGTTGCCCGATTGAATAAGCAGTTCCAATTTATTTCGGATAATTGCCACAGGGGTTTGCATTTCATGTGAAGAGTTTTCATTAAACTCTTTCTGATTGAGAAAGTCCTGATAAATCTTATGAGTCATTTTTTCTACGCTGAGATTTAATTCATTGAATTCAGAAATTTCAGAATGTTCGTATTTAATGACTTTCGTTTTTAATGGGTCGTAGTCTCTTAGTTTTTCTATCAGGTCATAAAAGGGTTTCCATACTTTTCGGGAAACGTAGTTGTTCATAAACAATACGCCGGTAAGAATTATCAAAAAAAGCAATACTACCGCCGGGATCAGGCTGGATAAGAGCGCTTCTGCTTCTCCCATAGATTGCCTTACAGTAATTTCATAATACTTATTATCTTTTTGATATACCTTCTTCAACTGCCGGTAGTCCATTAAATTCTGCAGCGTATCGTATACCTGAATTGTGGTATATTTTTCATCACCACTTTCCTTCTTGCGTACCTTTCTGATATAAATATTTTCGCTGGGGCGCAAGCTGTCAAAATCTTTTTCATAAGCAAGGTTTTGTATAATCTGAATTTCCTCCTGATGCAGCGCTTCATCAATACTATCCATCAGTACTATCTTGATAAGTAAATAAAAAGCAACAGTACCTGCTGAAAGAATGGATAAGGTATATACCAGGTAATACTGTGATGTTTTGTGAATGAGTTTCATTCGGAGGCAAATTTATAACCTATTCCATATACAGTGTTCAGATAATCTTTTGCCCCGTTCTGAATAAGCTTTTTCCTGAGGTTTTTAATATGGGTATAAATAAAATCGAAAGAGTCTGCCTGGTCCATATAATCTCCCCACAAATGTTCAGCAATGGAATCCTTGGCAATAACACGGCCTTTGTTGGCTATAAAAAAAAGCAAAAGGTCATATTCCTTTCCGGTAAGAAGGATTTCTTTATCATTGACAAATGTCTGCCTCGAGTTGGCATTAATTCTTATTTCATTGAAAACTATTTCATTGCTGCCTTTAAAACTTCTTCTCCTTATGATCGATTTGATCCGGGCATTCAGTTCGGGCAGGTGAAAGGGCTTGGTTAAATAATCATCCGATCCCAGGTCAAGTCCTACAATTCTGTCTTCTATAGAATTTTTTGCTGAAACGATGATGATGCCAGCTTCTGAATTTTTATTTTTAATCTCTTTAATCAGATCCAGACCGCTCCCTCCTGGCAGCATAATGTCTACGACAAAGCAGTCGTAATTGTATACGCCGATTTTATCTATGCCTTCTTCATAGTTTGCCGCCGACTCGCAAAGATATCCTTCATCTGAAAGAA
>JAIERY010000307.1 GCA_019746425.1 Cytophagaceae bacterium | reverse complement strand
TGTCTATTGTTTCGATAATTTTTTTATCCCAAAACTATCCTTTTTTCAATTACTCCCCAACTTTTAACGCTGACCCGTTTTACTGGGTTACGATTTAAATATAACAATAATAACCGATATTTCTATGGATAGTTATAATTTTTATTGAATTAAACCAAAAAGCCGGGTAAAAACCGGCTTTTGGGGTATTCAGACTATTTTATTAGCAAGTGCTTCATTTGCTTCAGTTTTTTAAGGGAAATACCTGTTCCCTGTATTACAGACTGAAGGTTGTTTTCAGAAACCCTTACTTTTAGTTTTGTTCTGGCTTCTAAGCGCTCATCGAGCCCTTTTAAACCTGCTCCGCCGCCTGTTAAATGAATTCCATTGGAATAGATATCGCTGGCAAGTTCCGGAGGGCAATTTTCCAAAGTTTTAATTACTGCTTCTTCAATCATGGATATTGATTTGTCAATGCAGTTTGCTATTTCTGAATATGTAACGGATCTTTCTTTGGGAAGCCCTGTCATAAGATCTCTTCCGATTACTTTCATATCGGCAGGAGGATTTTTAAGATCTGATAAAGCTGCACCCACTTCAATTTTAATTTTCTCGGCAGTTCTTTCTCCTATAAGCAGGTTATGGTTTCTTCTCATATAATCCATGATATCTTTATTCAAGGTATCACCTGCGACTTTCAATGATTGGTTGCATACCACACCAGATAAAGCGATGATAGCTATCTCAGTTGTTCCGCCTCCTATATCAATGATCATGGAACCATCTGCTTTTTCAATATCAATTCCTATTCCCAGAGCGGCAGCTACCGGCTCATGTATCATGTATAATTCTTTTGCTCCTGCATGTTCTGCAGAGTCTCTTACGGCTCTTTTCTCTACTTCTGTAGAACCATAAGGAATGCACACCACCATGCGGCTGATGCTTTTGAATAATGATTTTTTCCCATCATAGATCATTTTGATCATACCGCGAATCATTTGCTCCGCCGCATTGAAATTGGAAATAACGCCATCTCTTAAAGGCCTGATTGTTTTAATACTTTCAGGGGTCTTTTCATGCATTTCCAGGGCTTTTCTTCCTATAGCCACCAGGTCTCCTGTAAAGCTGTTTACCGCGATAATAGAGGGTTCGTTGACCACGATCTGGTCATTGTACATGATTAGCGTATTTGCTGTTCCTAAATCTACAGCAATATCTGAGTTAAATAATTTCATTAATGCCATCTACTTGAAAATTGGTTTTGTGTGAGATAGCTTAGAAACATAAAGGCAAGCTTAAATAGTTCAATCATAATGATTATTTTTGAAACTATGAGCAATACAGAAAAAATTTTAAATGTAAAGACATCCTCTTTTCCGGTATATATAAAAGCGCTTGGGATATTAAAGTTTCTCGGAGGAGTTGTATTGATAGCTAATTACCATTATCTGAAAGGAACTATGTTTCTTATTCCAGGGCTTGTGCTCACTTTTTCTTATTTTGGATACATCATCGACTATGAAAGAAAAATGTATAAAGAGTATCTTTCCTTGCTCCTGTTCAGAGCGGGTAAATGGCAATCCATTTCAAAATACGATTTTATTTTTGTGAGAAAAGTAAATGGAAAAACTTCCAGTGATAACTGGGGAAGGTGGAAACCGGCACTCCATCAGTTTGTATGCTACAAAGTATTTCTGAAAGGCAGACAAGGGAGGCAGGGAATAGAATTGCTGGTATCAGAAAATAAGGAAGAAGCCATTGATTTTGGAAAATTTGTTGCGGAAAAACTCAGGTTTGAAGTAATAATCGAGGTGGATGAAGCTTATTAGCGATTTCATATCAGAACTGTATCTTTATTTTACTTTTTACATTATTGCTTTATGAGAATCTTCCTTTTTATTTTTTCTGTTTTATTTTTCTTGAGTTGTACTGACTATGATGAATCAGAAATTCAATCATTCATAGAGACTAATCTTGTATTGCAAAAAAGGGTAAAGGAGAGGTCGGAAGAAAATAAAAACACATTGCACAGGATCGAGATAGAAGTACGGGATAGCGGAAATGATAGCACAGGGATTTCCCTTTTAAAAAATGCATCAGCCGTTCGTTTAAAATCAGCAAACCTGGTTCAGCATATTCAAGTAATTAAAGATTCAGTTATAAAAAGCGAAAAGTGGCTTGATTCTCTAAGCGCTGACCTTGCTTCTGAAAAATATAAATTGGATCAAAAAATGGTTACAAATCTAAATGATTCAATCAATTCGTTTATTCAGCTTGTAAAACCATATAGCAGTATAAATATAGACTCTGTTTTTTCTGCTATAAGACTTTCCGGTTCAATAAATGTTTCACTTTTACTTATTGAATTAAACACTATCTCATTAAAATTACTAAGAGAAGAGAATAAGATACTTGCTTTATTGTTGAAAAAAATCAAATCATCGGTATTGTTTTTTGACAGAGTATATACAGTAGTAAGACCAGAATCAAATGTAGTAGAACAGGGGAAGTATTATTCTGCTGAAGTATTCTTGATCGCGGCACCCGCAGATCCTGATTTTATCAAAAAAATCACTTTTGAGGGTAAAAGTATTCCTGTTTATTCAAATGGAAGCGGTCAGGTTTCATTTGTCGCAAAAGCAGAGAAGTTTGATAAAGATGGCCTGGCAAAAAAGAAATGGAACGGATCTGTATCTATTAGAATGAAAGGAAGAGATACTACTTTCAATATCACAGAAGAATATTTTGTTAGGAAGAAATGCAATTAGAATGAAAAATATTTTTTACATACTACTGGTGTTAGCCCTTCTTTCATGCAGAAAGAACGAAACGGAATTAAGTATCCTAAGACAATCTGCTGATATGCTTAATCAGGAAAATAAATACGTCGCTTATTTAAATAACAAAGGGATGAAAGAGATTAAAAAAAGTGTAAGAGATAATGGAAATCATCCCCGGGAAGTTAAGGTATTGGATTTAGCATTGAAACTTCATTTACTGTTCAATAATGTGCTGGCAAAACTCGATAGCGTTGGAGATGATAACGCAGCCACATTTGATTCCCTGCAAAAAAGTCTGGATAGATTTGCGGCAGTATATAATAATTCTCTGGAGCGATTAAATTACTATACTTCTGATAAGTTGGATTCTTTTGATTTCAAAGGAAGATTAAAATTGTTCAAGGAATTGTCATCTGATGAACGGAAAAATTATGTGGAATCTTTCCGCCTTTTTGTATTGAACAGATATAATGATGCTTTATACAACCTTTCACAACAGATGGGCTCGAATATTTGCGGGATGAATTTTGTCTATTTATTGAGCATTCCGGAATCAAAAATTGTGGATGAAGGAAATATGTATAAATCAAAAATAATGTTTACTGCCACCGTATCATCAATACGCCCGGAACTTATAGTTGATGGAAAAGAAATCGATTCATTTGCGGTAGCATCCAATAAAATCATTTACAGCTTCAAAACCTCTCTCAAAAAAGATTCTATCTATGGCTGTGATTCCACAGCCTGTCCTCAATACTGGAATGGTAAACTGACTTTGAGAATAGATGGTGAAGATTCTACTTTTAATATTTCTCAGAAATATTTTGTAAGAAAGCCTTGCAGATAGTATAAACTTTCTCTGTACTCATCTCTCAAAACTCAGCACTATTTTTTCAACGCTTCAACAAGCTTCTCCGGAGTAAAATCATCTCCGGCCCATTGCCCCATAATATTTCCTTCATGCAGGTAATGTACCTTCGGAAAGTTGTCTTTCCCAATAAGAGGGAAGAAGACCTGCGGTTCGAGGACTTTGTAAGGGAATTTACAGCCGGCAAATTCAAAGAACTTAGCCACTTCGGCTTCATCACCCCAGAATAAAATATATACTTCAGGAAGTTTCATTTTTTTACTCAACTCACAGATCTTTTTAGCATTTTCCATGCAGTGATCGCAGCCGGTATTATACATACATACGATTTTCTTTCCTTCGTCCAGATTAGCGCTTACCCCGTTGCTGAAATTTTTAAAAGGAGCAAACTTGGAAGTTACTCTAGGTGGTTTAGGAGGTTCGGTAACTTTAACAGTTTCATCTTTAGGCTCAACTACCGGTGTTTTGCTATCCTTTTTGTTTTGCCTGGCTAGTTTTTCTGCTTCGAGCGCTTTTTGTTTAGCTTCTTCCGCAATTAATCTTTGCTTTTCTGCCTCTTTAATTACACTGCTGTCAGGAGTAGCTTCAGTTGCAAGTGAATAAGCAATCTTTTTTTCTGAAGAATCTGGAAGCGCATTTGCCGACTCTTCAAATTTTCCATAATCCTTTACCGGGAAAAAGAAGAATACAAAAATAAAAGTCAATGCTCCGAGGGAAAGCGGAATGAAAATTTCGCGTACAGGCTTTTCATTTGGTGCTTTATACAGATAAACCAATATTCCCAGTGTTACAATATTTTTGATCAGTGAGCTTAGTGGAGTCATAGGTACTTTTTCGCCGAAACATCCACAGTTTCCTGTTAAGCCGCCCTCAGTAATGATAGTATAGCCGAGGTGAATGCAGAATATCACCAGCATGACAAAGGTGGCAGGTATGGTGAACTTTTTTAATCCTTCTGTATGAAAAAAACAGAAGCCTAAAAATATCTCAAATGCAATGGTAAACCTCGAGAGGTAGGGGATAAGGTCCCAGTTGGAAACTCCCGCTTTGACGATTGCCTGCTCAAATTGAAAAATAGAGTCGAGCTTCGCAATTCCGGAAAATATAAAAGTCGCTCCGAGTAATACTCTTAAAATAATAATGATGGTGTTTTTTGTATTCATATCAATACGGCTTGATCAGATAAAAATTAAGATCAATGGTCATGTTCACAATGATGAATGCCCTTTGCTTTATCAAACGCTTCTTTACCTTCTTTTATTGAAAAATAAATAATTCCTATAGTTCCTAAAATATCAATATTATTGAATTTTATCAACTCGTCACCAGGCCTGTAGATAATAAATAGAAAGAAACTCCCGTAATTTTAAGAGCGGTGGTTTCAAATTTATCCGAAACCACATGCTGATTCTTCTTAATTCTCATAACCATATGAGCAATTCCCAAACCGGATAAAGCTTCAATGAAGCTGTCCGCGCCAAACCCGAATAAAGTCAGAGAATCATCTTCCACCCCAAAGTAAACAGAGACCATTCCTTCTGCAATATTATAGAAAATGGTAAAGACGCTCAGGTAAAAAGCATAATCATATAATTTTTTTCATTCATCATCTTCATGACCTTTCAATTGATTATACGCACCCTGAAGTTCATTGTATGCATGAAAATTGCGTGCTTTCTGACTTAACTCCATCCCCTTGAGATAAATACTTTCCGCTTCTGAAAGATTCCCCCTTTTTTGATAAAGTTTCCCTGCATGGTAATAAGTTGGTATATATGATTCATGCTCTTTCAGAAGATGATTGTAATACTCCAAAGCTTTGTTTTCGTCGGCCCTGGTATATTCAAGCGCAAGAGCATAAATGGTGAAAGTATCACCCGGATCTTCTTCTAAAAATTTTAAAAGCTCTTTCAGTCTTGAACTCTTCATGAATCCTGATTTTAATATTTTACTCTATACCTCTAAAAACCTTAAAAATAGCCAAAATCACCTGTTTATTTGTAAATAATTTCTAAGGGATAATTCTGGTCTTTTTTTGCATTTTATGTAACTTCCTACCAAATTTACGGTTTATATACCATATAAAAATTAGATTTTTTTATGAAGATTTTAGTCTGCATCAGTCACGTTCCCGATACCGCTTCCAAAATTTCTTTCACCGATAACAATACAAAATTCAATGCTGCGGGGGTACAGTTTATCATAGGCCCATATGATGAATATGCCTTATCCAGAGCCATTGAATTAAGAGGTGATGCCGGATCAGTAACGGTTTTAAATGTCGGAGAAGCTGATACTGAACCGACTATCAGAAAAGCCCTGGCTATAGGAGCAGATGATGCCATCAGAGTGAATGCGTTTCCTAAGGATTCTTATTTTGTGGCTTCCCAGATTGCGGCTATAGCTAAATCAGAAAAGTATGACCTGATTTTAATGGGAAGAGAATCTATAGATTATAATAGCGGCCTGGTGCATGGAATGGTAGGAGAGATGCTTGGCATTCCTTCCATATCGCCTGTCATGAAGCTGGATATTACTGGCAATAAAGCAACCATGGCAAGAGAAATTGAAGGTGGAAAAGAAATAGTAGAGATCGCCCTTCCTTTGGTAGCCGGTTGCCAGGAACCTATTGCTGAATGGAAAATCCCCAATATGAAAGGAATTATGTCGGCGAGAACCAAACCTTTGAAAGTAGTAGAGCCAACAGCAGTAGAAGAAACTACCAGCTTAAATTCTTATGAGCTTCCTGCTCCGAAAGGCGCCTGCAAAATGATTGATGCCAGCACACCGGAGAAATTATTCGAAGCATTGAAAAACGAAGCAAAAGTTCTTTAAATGTTGAATTATGAATTATGAATGTTGAATTCATTCTAAATTCATAATCAGATTATCATTCAAAATTCATCATTCAAAATTAAAAATTAAGCATATGTCAGTTTTAGTTTTTGTAGAAGGTGTTGACGGAGAGATAAAGAAATCTTCTTTTGAAGCCATTTCCTATGCAGCAGAGCTTGCTAAAAAGAAAAACACCCATGCGGTTGCGGTAGTCATAGGAGCCTATCCTGCCGACGCGTTGGAGTCATTGGGAAAATATGGCGCATCGAAAGTATTGAATATTAATAATGATAAATTAAAACAACCGGTAATTCAGCCTTATGCTACCGCCATTGCTGAAGCAGCCAATAAAGAAACCGCTGATGTCATTATCCTTTCTAAATCTTCCATCGGTGAAGCAGTAGCCTCAAGGCTTGCTGTAAAGCTTAAAGCTGCAGTAGTATCCAATGTGATTGAACTTCCGGATCTTTCAGGCGGATTCAAGGTTAAAAAATCCTTATATACCGGAAAGGCTTTTGCCAATATAGAATTGAAAGCCGATAAAAAGGTTTTAACCATAGCAAAAAATGCTTGTTCAGTAACAGAAACCGGAGGCAAGGCAACAGTAGAAAGTTTTGCTCCTTCTATACCTGATACAGATTTTAGCACAGCCATCAAAGAAGTTTCAAAGGCTACCGGAGATATTCTGCTTACGGAAGCTGACATTGTGGTTTCAGGAGGAAGAGGATTAAAAGGACCGGAAAACTGGCATCTTGTTACAGACCTGGCAAAAGCCCTGGGAGCTGCAACCGGATGCTCCAAACCTGTTTCTGATCTTGACTGGAGGCCCCATCATGAACACGTAGGGCAAACGGGTATTAAAGTGAGTCCTAATTTATACATTGCCATTGGAATTTCCGGGGCAATTCAACATCTTGCGGGCGTAAACTCCTCAAAATGTATCGTAGTAATCAATAAAGATCCTGAAGCTCCATTTTTTAAGGCGGCAGACTATGGGATAGCAGGGGATGCCTTTGAAGTGGTACCCAAATTAATTGCAGCAGCAAAAAATTATAAGTAAATTCAACATTTAAGTAAGCGAAGAATATAGTGGAGAAAATTAAACTTGAAATATTAGGACTTTCTTCCAGTCAGTCACAATCCGGATCATTTGCACTTGTGCTAGGTGAAGAGTCAGGAAACAGAAGACTTCCTATTATCATTGGAATGTTTGAGGCTCAGGCAATAGCCATTGAAATAGAGAAGATCATTCCAAACCGTCCTATGACTCATGATCTGTTCAAATCTTTCGCCATAGGTTTCAACTTTTCAGTAGAGGAAATTATCATCAGTGATCTGAAAGAAGGGGTTTTCTTTGCCAAAATCATTTGCTCTGACGGAATTAAAAATATTGAAATAGATGCACGTCCTTCTGATGCTATCGCTATAGGTCTGCGTTTTGATGTGCCTATTTATACTTATGAAAACATCCTTGCAGAAGCGGGAATTGTTTTAAGTGACCTTAATGAAGAGACGGAAGAGCAGGCACCGAAAGAAGAAGAGAAAAAAGAAGAGAAGAAGAAAAAACCTAGTACGAAAGCTACTACACTTGATCAGATAAAAGACACTTCTTCAGACCAGTTAAGAGCTATGTTGCAGGAAGCTCTTGATAAAGAAGATTACGAAAAAGCTGCCCGTATCAGGGATGAATTAAACAGAAGAAATTAAGCTGTAGTGCCGATTGCTGTTTCCTCTTTTTTACCAATTGCTGAAGAACCGTTAATTTTTGCTTTTCTTTTTCCCGATACTTTTCTCTTGATTTTCCCGGGCTGAGCATTCTTTTTTGCTTCACGCGAAACCACCTTGTCAAAAAATCTGGAAGTGATTTTTTTAGCTGCCTGTTTAATGGTCTTTCTGGTTTTTTTAAATGCTTTTTCTTCCTTCAATTCAGACAATGTTTCTTCAATTCGCTTTATTAATGCCAGCTTAAGCGATTTCTTTTTTGACTGCTTATCTTTGGGTTTTTGCATATATTTAAAAAATTAATAACCGGGAATGTGATTTTCCGAATGTTTAACAGTTTTATTTACTAATTGTTTAATTCTATGATTCTTAAGAATAAAGGGATAATAAGTCTGGTGCATCATGAATTTGAAGACCTCGAACTTTGGTATCCTATCCTGAGATTAAGAGAAGAAGGCGCTACGGTGATACTGGCTGGAGAAAAAGCGGGTGAAAAGTATATTGGAAAGTATGGTGTTCCTGCTATCGCCGATGTTGATTTTAAAAGCATTAAACCTGAAGAATTTCATGGTTTGCTGGTGCCTGGGGGGTGGGCTCCGGATAAGCTGAGAAGGTTTCCTGAAGTAATAGAGATTGTCAGGCATATGGATTTAAATAAGAAGCCCATTGCACAGATATGTCATGCCGGATGGGTTCTGATTTCTGCAGGAATTTTGAAAGGGAAGAAGGTAACGAGCACTCCGGGAATAAAAGATGATATGACAAATGCCGGCGCAGAATGGATAGACCTGCCTGTGGTCACAGATGGGCATCTTGTTTCCAGTCAGAGACCGCCCGATCTGCCTTTGTATATGAAAGAATACATTAAAGTTTTTTCCTGATGAATAGAAATTATCTTAAAGTAATCCTGTTTTTCTTTTTCTTTTCTGTTTTGTATGCAGTTAATGCACAAGATTCTCCCGCATTGACAAAGCTAAAAGATGAGGTAAAAAAAATCAGCAATGATCCTTTATTAAAATATGGCCAGGTTGGCTTTTCATTTCGCAGCAACGAAGCAAAAATTATTTTCGAGAGCAATGCTGATAAAAGTCTCATTCCGGCTTCTAACCTCAAATTATTAACTACTGCTACAGCTTTAAAAGTATTGGGCCAGGATTATAAGTTTGAGACCAGCATTGCTTATGATGGGGAAATAATTAATGGAGTGCTAACCGGTAACATTTATATAGAAGGAGGAGGAGATCCCACGCTGGGTTCTGATAGAATTCCCGGTAATCCGGAAGTAAATCAGCTGATGATCTCGTGGGTCGATAAAATTAAATCAGCCGGGATAAAAAAAATTGCAGGAAAGATCATTGGAGATCAGACTATATTCGATAAAAATGTTATTCCCAATCAATGGATATGGACAGACATTGGAAACTATTACGGAGCAGGCGCTTCAGGTTTGAATATCAATGAGAATCTTTATAAAATTTATTTTAAGCCTGGTAAATTAATTGGAGATAGTGCCTCTGTAATCCGCACCGAACCTTTCATACCCTTTCTTTCGTTCGATAATGCTGTTAAAACCGGTGCAATTGGAAGCGGTGACAATGCTTATATCTATGGAAGTCCATATACAAATTACAGATATTTAAGCGGCACCATTCCAATGGGTGTTCCAGAATTTTCTATCAAGGGGTCTGTTCCTGATCCTGCTTATCTTATTGCATGTCTTTTATATAATTCTTTAAAAGATAACGGGATCGTTGTAGACAATGCTCCTGAAAATACTTCCGATAATATTATTTCCGGAAACATATCTTCAAGGAAAATTATTCATACGCATCAGTCTCCCGCACTGAAAGAAATTATAAAGTATACCAATGTATATAGTATTAATTTATATGCAGAGGCGCTTCTTAAAATACTGGCTGTAAAGAAAGGTTTGCCCGGAACATCTGAAAACGGAGTTAAGACTATTACCGATTACTGGACATTACAGGGTATGGATGTGAAAGGAATGTTCTTGTATGATGGAAGCGGTTTATCTCCGCGCACTTCCATAAGGGCGACACAACTTACTAAACTGATGCATTACATGTCCAAAGACAGTTCTTTTGCAGTCTTCTTGCAGTCATTGCCTGTGGCAGGGCAATCAGGTACAATTTCAAAATTCTGCAAAGGCACGAAAGCGGAAAACAATGTAAGTGCAAAGAGCGGGAGCCTCACAAGGGTAATATGTTTTACAGGTTATGTAAAAGCAAAAAATGGATCCTATAATTCTTTTTCTATTCTTATCAATAATTTTGAAGGAACTACCTCCCAGGTAATTCCTAAAATAGAAAAGATAGTTGTGCTTCTGACAGAATTTTAATTCTGACTTACCTGATCGTTGTTAGGTGTGGACTTCTCTTCAGCATCTGCGGCAGGTATCTCAGGCAGAGGAGATTTTTTCTGGGGGAATAGTATCGAAAGCAAAATAGAACCAGCCAATATCCCCGCCACTACCAGTAAGGCTACCTTCATATCTATCAGATCATGATACTCGTGTGAAGGCAATAGTTTCACTCCGATAAAGGAAAGAATTAAAGCCAGACCATAGTGTATATAATGGAACAGTTGCATAATTCCAGCCAGTGCAAAATATAAAGATCTTAGTCCGAGTAAAGCAAAAACATTTGAAGTATAAACGATAAAAGCATCATCTGTTACCGCAAGAATTGCAGGAATAGAATCTAAGGCAAAAATCACATCGGTGGTTTCAACTACTAAGACAACTATAAAAAGAGGAGTAGCAAAATACATGTTCCGTATTCTGACAAAGAACTTATCTTCATGATATTGTCTTGTAACCGGAATGATCTTGTTTATGATTTTTATAATAGGATTCTTTTGCGGGTTGATTTCTTTATCCTTGCTGATGACCATTTTAATACCTGTGAAGACAAGAAATGCACCAAGTATATAAATTGTCCATGCAAATTTGTGGATTAAAGAAACTCCTATCAGAATGAATATTGCTCTTAATACCAGTGCACCGATAATACCCCAGAAAAGTACTTTGCGTTGGTATTGTGGAGGGACTCTGAAGTAATTAAAAATAAGCATGAAGACAAACAGATTGTCTACGCTTAATGATTCTTCAATAAGATAACCGGTTAAGAATTCTATAGCTGCTTCACTGCCGCGTGGGTGCCAGAAGTAGATACCAATATTAAAGATCACGGCAAGACCAACCCAAAAAGCACTCCACCATAGTGCTTCTTTAACTTTAACTACGTGGGTTTTTTTGTTGAGCACAAACAGGTCAAGGACCAGCATTGTGATAACGAATAAATTAAACAAAAACCAAAAAAGAATACCCATGCTTAATAATATAATGCTTTATTTCCTCCTCATTCGCTCTTCTTAACGAGACCTTTTCTTTCTTTTAGATAAGTTCTGATTACAGGTATCCAGGTAATAATGATTATCCCGATTACTATGTATTCCAGATGGTCTTTGGCATTAGGGTATAGCTTACCGAAAAAATACCCTGCCAGCAACATTGAAAAAACCCAAAGTACACCTCCGGTAATATTGAAGGTGAGAAACTTTTTAAAATCAAATTTAACAATTCCTGCAAAAATAGGTGCAAAAGTTCTAATAATTGGAAGAAATCTTCCCATTACTAAAGCCAGTCCGCCATATTTCACAAAAAAGGCTTCTGCTGCAATAATATATTTTTTTTTGAATAACAAGGTGTCTTTTTTGCTTAAAAGACTATCGCCCATTTTTTTTCCAAAAAAATAACCGAATAAGCTTCCTAAAATAGCTGATATACAGATTGTTGCAATTAATACATAAATTGAAACTTTAAGAATATCCGTGGCACTGAAAAGACCGGCTGTAAATAACAGGGTGTCTCCCGGAAGGAAAAAGCCAAAAAATATCCCATTTTCAGTAAATACAACTATAAGGATCAAAAGTAAACCCCCGGCATGGATTAATTTGGCCGGATCCAGCAACTGCTGCAAAAACTCTAACGTTGACTCCATTCACACAGGTTAAAGGGTAGAAAGATACTTGTTTTTAATCAAATCTTAAAATTATCCATGCTTACAAGGATACCTGGAGCCAATCCTATGATAATGATCAAACCTGTAATAATAATCAATAAGGCACGATGGAAAGTAGTTAACATTAACGGGCTCGCTGCGCCTTCTTTTGCATACATAGCAATAATAACCTTGAAGTAATAATAAACGCTCACCAAAGAACCTACAATAGCTACAATCACAAGCCATAGATAGGTATTTCCCATACTGAGCAGGTTGCTGAACAGATAAAATTTAGCAAAGAAGCCGATCGTAGGAGGTATACCAGCTAATGAAAGCATTGAAACGGCCATTACAAAACCCAACAGGGGCTGTGTCTTTCCTAAAGAATTAAATGAATCAAGGGAATCGCTTCCTTTCGACTTCATCACATGGTAAAGCACTCCGAATGCTCCTAAAGTGGAAATGGAATAAGAGGCTGTATATAGCAACAAGGCCATCTTGGAGGATTCCTGATTCACAGCCAGAATGGTCATTAATAAATATCCTGCCTGTGAAATACCTGAATAGGCAAGCAGTCTTTTAACACTTGTCTGATAAGCCGCCAGAATGTTGCCTAATACAATGGTAAGGGCTGTTATAATGGATAATATAAAGTTCCAATCATTAATTATCAGCCCGAAGGAGTTGCTGAACAGACGGAAGAATGCGGCAAAGGCTGCTGTCTTTACAATTGTCGCCATAAAAGCAGTGATCAGGACAGGAGCGCCCTGGTATACATCAGGTGTCCAGAAATGAAAGGGGGCTGCAGAGACTTTAAATGCCAAGGCAATTAATACCAGCATCAAACCTGAGTAAAATAAAATAGAGATCTCAGAACTCTTTTGAACATACATTCCAATCTCCACAATATTAAATGTGCCTGTCGCTCCGTAAAGCATGGTGATTCCAAAAAGAAGAATGCCGGTGGCGAATGCTCCCAGCATAAAATACTTCAGGGATGCTTCATTGGAGGCCAGATCTTTTTTCATACTGCCCGCCAGAATATATAATGGAATGGATAGAATTTCCACACCCAGAAATAACATGGAAAGGTGAGTGTAAGATACCAGAATCAAAGCGCCTACTGAAGAAAATATAATCAATGAAAAATGATCAGATACATTCAGTTCAGAATCCTTGTAATGATTGTATGAAATTAAAAACCAGGCGAAGACAAGAATAATGATCAGCCCTCCAAATGCAACAGCATAGTTATCAAAAAGTATCATGTTTTTGAATTGCTGTTCGGGAGTATCCAGATTCCAATCTAAAAGATTCACTACAAAAACTACTGCAAGACCAGCCAGCACTAAATACCAAAGGGATTTCTTAAAGCTGAACATTTCAGCAAGCATTGCAATAATTCCTAAAGATGATAAAATAATAATTGCGTTCATTCTTTATTTCAGATTAGAGATTTCCGTTGTACTTTTTATGAGTGCCTGAACAGATGGCTCGGATATATCCAGAAATGTTTTTGGATATAAGCCAATCCAGAAAATTAAAATAATGATTGGTATAAAAACAATTTTCTCTGTAAGGAATAAGTCTTTAAAATTGCTGGTGATAATATTGGGTTCTCCAAGCATGATTTTCTGATAGGAGTTAAGCATATACACGGCTCCGAATATAATTGTCAGTCCGGCTATTGCTGCTACATAGATGTTGAATTTAAATACGCTTACCAACAGCATAAGCTCTCCTACAAAACCGCTTGTTAAAGGCAAGGCAACGCTTGAAAGAAGTATGATGATGCAGAACATGGCAAACAAAGGAGCTTCATTCCTGATTCCGCCCAGAGAAGAAATCTCATTGGTTTTAGTTCTGTCTGAAATAATATCAATGATAAAGAAAAGACCTACGACGTTAATTCCGTGCGAGAGCATTTGAATAACACTTCCCTGAAGTCCTTCCACTGAATTGGTAAATACGCCTGCAGCAATCAAACCTACGTGCGCTATAGATACATATGCAATAAGTCTTTTGATATCTTTTTGAAGAATGGCAATAATGGAAGCGTACACTATTCCCGCAACAGAAAGATAAATTGCAATTTCTCCCCATGTAATGATAGCATCTGGTACTACAGGAAGCATCCATCTGATCACTCCATAAATTCCCATCTTCAGCATAATACCTGAAAGAAGCATAGTGCCTGCAGAAGGAGAGATGGTATACGTATCCGGCTGCCAGGTGTGGAAAGGAAATACAGGCATTTTGATAGCAAAAGCCAGGAAGAATGCCCAGAAAATCCACGCCTGCTCATTTCTGCTTAACTGTTGCCCTGCTTCATAAAAAGCATCAATGCTGAATGAGCCTGTAGTCGAAAAGTTTTTCGTTTGAAGATATAAATAGATAATTGCCAGCAACATGAATAAGCTTCCAGCCAAAGTATAAATAAAGAACTTGAAAGTAATTCTCATTCTTTCCTGTCCGCCCCACAGTAAACAAATGAAATAGATCGGGATCAGTGCTAATTCCCAGAATACATAAAATAAAAATGCATCCCTGGCTACGAATACTCCCACCAAGGCAGATTGCATGATGAGAATAAGTGAGTAGAATAATTTGGTTTTGGTATAAGTATGTCTGAATGTGGAAAGAATAATTAAGGGTACTAAAAAGGTAGTAAGCATTACAAGAAGCAGGCTTATTCCATCCATCCCGACATTAAAATAAATACCCATAGATTTTATCCAGCGTACATTAATGTCAAATTGAATTCCGCCTTCCGGAGAAAATCTTAAAAATGTAATTAATGAAATCACAAACTCCAGTATGGCTGCTCCGAGAGCAAAAATTTTTGCTTTGGAGTCATCCAGAACATAAATTACTAAGCCTGCAAGTAATGGTAATAATATTAGTAAACCTGTTTCCATTAAACTTATATTAAATTATTTATTAAGAGAATTAATATGATACCTGCAACCATTACCAGCAGGTAAAAGCTGATGCTTCCGCTCTGAACATGCCTGATTGCTGAACTGCCAAGGTTTACACCTTTGCCCCATGAGTTAACAAAGCCGTCTATGACTTTTAATTCCAGTATGCTGTAAAACTTATCCGAAAACCATTTTAGTGGTTTTACTATAATGCTATTATAGATTTCATCTATGTAATACTTATTGTATAGTACTTTATGGGGAGTAGAGATTTGCTCTCCTTCTTTTGCCGGTCTTACTTCACGTTGTACATAGTAGAACCATGTAATGAATATTACTACCAGCACAGCGCCGACAGATGCACCCATTAATCTGTATTCAACCGCATGAGACAGGGCTGCATATGTTTCTGCTCCCTGGCTTGTTATAACCGGACTTAAAAATTTCTTTAAAAAGTTTGATCCTCCTAAAACTTCCGGTATTCCAATGAAGCCTGCTATGATAGAAAATAGTGCAAGTATCATCAGAGGTATGGTCATTACCAAAGGGGATTCATGCAGATGTGATCTCTGATGTTCGGTACCTCTGAACTTTCCAAAGAAAGTCAGGAAGAGTAACCTGAACATATAGAAAGTTGTCATTAAAGCGCCTACTAAAGCAAAGCCCCAGAGGAAAGGGGCATGCTCGTATGCATGAGCAAGAATTTCATCTTTTGAAAAGAAACCTGCAAAAGGAGGTATTCCTGAAATCGCAAGTGTTGCAATTAAGAATGTCCCGAAGGTGATAGGTAATTTCTTCACTAAGCCGCCCATGTTTCTGATATCCTGTTCACCGCTCATGGCATGTATTACACTACCCGCTCCAAGGAACAGAAGAGCTTTAAAGAATGCATGAGTAGTGAGATGGAACATACCGGTAGAGTAAGCACCTAATCCCAATGCAAAAAACATATATCCTAACTGGCTTACTGTAGAATAAGCCAATACTTTTTTAATATCATTCTGGACAAGTCCGATGGTTGCAGCAAACAAGGCTGTAGCAAGTCCGACGATTTCAATAATTTCCAATGTCACTTCAGACATGCTGTATAGTACATTCGATCTTACGATCATGTAAATACCGGCAGTCACCATGGTAGCAGCGTGGATCAATGCAGAGACAGGAGTAGGTCCCGCCATCGCGTCGGGCAGCCAGGTATATAGAGGTATCTGGGCGCTTTTTCCTGTAGCGCCGATGAATAACAATAATGTTATTGCTATAATGATGGTTGAGTTTTCCTGTACGGAATTAGCTCTGGAAAACACTTCAAGATAATCTAAAGTGCCGAATGTCGTAAAAATCAAAAGCATACCAAGCAGAAAACCAAGATCACCGATACGGTTCATAATGAATGCTTTCTTGGCTGCATTATTATATTCTGTATTTTTAAACCAGAAGCCAATGAGTAAATAGGAGCAGAGCCCAACACCTTCCCAGCCTGCAAACATCACTACATAGTTAGAGCCCATTACCAGCAGCAGCATAGAGAAAACAAACAGGTTAAGATAAGAGAAATACCTGGCGTATCCTTCATCGTGCGACATGTAGCCGGCGGAATAAACATGTATTAAAAATCCTATACCTGTAATAATAGTCATCATTATTACAGAAAGCTGATCTACTAAAAATGAAAATGAAATTTTAAAATTACCAACTGAAATCCAATCAAAGTAAGACAGAGTTTCGCCTTTTGCTGTTCCGTTAAGAAAAGGGAATAACAGTGAAAGCACAATGATAAATGAACCCAGAATTGCTCCGCACCCGATAAAGCCAACAAGAGTTTTACTAAGTTTTTTATTTCCTAAACCGATAATTAAAAATCCCAGAAGAGGGAGTAAAGGAATTAAAGCAACCAGAAATTTTGACATTGTATATTTTTAGTTTTGAATTACCACTTTAAATTTTTCAAAGAATCAACGCTTACAGATCCTGTATTTCTGTAAATCATCATAAGTATGGCAAGGCCTACTGTGATTTCAGCGGCAGCTACTGCCATAATAAAAAATACAAACACCTGTCCGCCTGTATCGTCATGGTGAACAGAAAATCCTACCAGCAATAAATTCACCGCATTAAGCATTAACTCAATGGCCATGAATATAATGATGATGTTTCTTCGGATTAAAACTCCCATCACTCCAATTGCAAAGAGGATAGAAGACAGGATAACATAATTGTAGATTGAAGGTGAAAAATATTTAAAAAACTCGCCCATTTAAATTACGATTTTAGAATTACGATTTACGAATATGTAAACCTTACCTGTTATATTTATTATAATATTTTTTTACTCAGCACTCAGCACTCAGCACTCAGCACTCAGCACTCAGCACTTTTTATTTTTAATGATCCTTGAGATTTTTCTTTCCCAGCATCACTGCACCAATCATGGCTGATAAAAATAATACTGAAGAAATTTCAAAAGGAATTAAATACTCTGTAAATAATACTTTGCCAAGATTTTTTACTAAGCCAATATCAGAATAAGGTATATCGGAAATAACCTTATCACTATCCATCCCTCTTAATGCGCCCAGTAATGTTATCAGTAATAGTCCTCCTGAAATAGCCGCGATAACTTTAATAAAAAATGGCTGAGTAGGTTCTGACTGTTTATTAAGATTAAGCATCATGATCACATATAAAAACAATACCATGATTGCTCCTGCATATACGATGATGTTTACAATAAATAAAAACTGGGCATTTAATAATAAAAAGTGCCCGCCAATGGCGAAAAATGTCAGAATAGTAAATAATACACTGTATACAGGATTGCGCGCAAGTATTACCATTAATGCTCCACCAATTGCCAACGCTGAAAGAATAAAAAATAAAATATTATCCATTACTTTTTATAAGGTTTATAAGTTTTAGGATGCGCACTTGTACCAAGTGGTTGTACTAATTTGTCTTTTCCAAAAATAAAATCAGTTCTGTCAAAACTTGCCGGAGCCAGTTCTTCAGTAAGATAAACCGCATCCTTTGGACATGCTTCCTCGCATAATCCGCAGAAAATACATCTCAGCATATTGATTTCGTAAGACGCTGCATACTTCTCTTCCCGATATAAATGCTCTTCACCTTTTTGTCTTTCTGCTGCGACAATGGTGATTGCTTCGGCAGGGCAGGATACAGCACATAACCCACAGGCAGTGCAATTTTCCCTTCCTTGTTCATCTCTCTTTAAAATATGCTTTCCTCTGTAAACAGCTGCAAATTCTTTCTTTTGCTCAGGATACTGAAGCGTTGCTTTCTTTTTAAAGAAGTGCCTGATGGTAATCATCAAGCCCTGGAAGATAGCTGGTAAATACAGCTTCTCAGACCAGGTCATTTCTTTTTTAACAACAACTTTCGACTTTTTTGAAAGTGAATACATATGATTTTTTTACAGAGTCAATAATAATACAAGTCCGGTAATGATGATGTTTAATATTGACAATGGTATCAATATTTTCCATCCTAACCTCATCAGCTGATCGTATCTGAACCTTGGCAAGGTCCATCTGATCCACATGAAGAAGAAAATAAATGCAATGATCTTGGTAAAGAAGAATCCTACACCAATAATCGTTTCCCAGTTATGTGATAAATCGAGTTTATCTATGAAAGGGAAATTGAATCCTCCGAAATACAGCGCCGACATGATCGCAGAAGAAATAAACATATTGATATATTCTGCAAACAGGTAGAAGCCAAGCTTCATACTGCTGTACTCTGTATGGTATCCTCCTACAAGTTCTGCTTCACACTCCGGTAAATCAAATGGAGTTCTGTTGCATTCTGCGAAAGCACATATCATGAAGATCAGAAAACCTAATGGCTGATAGAATACATTCCATGCAAACCCATCCAGGGCGCCGATGCCGTATAGCTCACCGCCTTGCTGGTAAACAATTTCTCCTATGCTCATGGTTCCGGTGGTCATGATCAATGCCACGATCGAAAGTCCCATGGCAATTTCATAGCTGATCATCTGCGAAGAAGCGCGCAATGCTCCAAGCAATGAAAATTTATTGTTAGATGCCCATCCGCCTATCATAATTCCATAAACGCCTATTGAAACTACTGCAAATACATAAAGAACAGCAATATTGATATCTGTAACCTGAAGAGGAATTACGCGGCCAAATAATTCTAAAGTATCTCCCCATGGAATTACAGCGCTGGTCATACAGGCTGTGAGCATGGATAGGGAAGGACCGAGGATAAATAATCCTTTATCTGCTGTAGCAGGAATAATCTCTTCTTTCATGAAGAATTTTACTCCATCCGCTAATGGTTGAAATATTCCGAAAATTCCCGCTCTGTTCGGACCAATTCTGTCCTGAAGAAATGCGGATACTTTTCTTTCAGCAAGTGTGCTGTACATGGCAATGACAAGAGAGATGCCGAATACAGCAACAATAATGACTAATTTATCTATTACTTCAATTGGTAATATTTCCATATCCGATTTTCTTGGGGGCGTTAACTTTTGTTCCTATTTGATATTTGTTGTGTGAAATAACAGAATGTCTTTCAATCTTAGTCGGCCCTTCGATATTCCAGTCGCTTACATTCTTCTTCTCAAATCTGCAGTCATTGCAGATCCAGTCTATCACTTCATCGTATTTGTTTTTTCGTGCCGTTACTCTGAAGATTTCATTTCCATACATCCATACGATGGTTTTGCCACAGCATTTTGTACAGTCTCTTTGCGCGTCCATTGGTTTTACAAACCACACACGGCTTTTAAATCTGAAAGTTTTGTCAGTTAAAGCGCCTACCGGGCAAACATCTATGACGTTTCCTGAGAAATCATTTTCCACGGCCTTCTGAATGTAAGTACCTATCTCTGCCGCATCACCTCTGTTGAGCACTCCATGCACCCTCTTATCGGTAATCTGATCGCAGGTGAAGACACATCTGTAGCACAGAATGCATCTTGTCATATGCAATTGAATTTTGTCGCCTATATCAATCCTGTCGAAAGTTCTTCTTTCTTCCTCATACCTGGTTTTTGCTCTTCCATGTTCGAATGCCAGATCCTGTAAATGACATTCTCCGGCCTGATCGCAGATAGGGCAATCAAGGGGATGATTGATTAATAGAAATTCAACAACACCTTTACGCGCTTCAAGCACTTCAGGTGAAGTAATATTCTGCACTACCATTCCATCCTGAACAGGAGTGGAGCAGGAAGCAACAAGTTTCGGCATTGGTCTTGGATCTTTGGCAGATCCGGCAGAAACTTTTACAAGGCACGTTCTGCATTTTCCTCCGCTGCCCTTTAATTTGGAGTAATAACACATTGCAGGAGGAACAATATCGCCTCCGGCTTTGCGCGCAGCGTTGAGTATGGTTGTTCCATCTTCAACTTCTATTTCTACTCCATCTATAGTTACCTTTGCCATTTGTTGATATGGTGATTTAGTGATTTACGATTTAATTATTGTCAACCTTATTCTTCTTTATACCAGTTCCACTGCTTTTTTATAATCATCAAGATGAGCATATCTGCTGTTCTTTACCTTGTCAGGATATTTAGCGTGATACTCAAACTCTTCTCTGAAATGCCTGATCGCGCTTGCCACCGGCCATGCAGCTGCATCACCAAGCGGACAGATTGTATTACCTTCAATTTTCTTGGCAACATCAACCAACAGGTCTATGTCATGCATATGTCCATGACCATGCTCCAGTCTGTGCAACACTTTCTCCATCCATCCTGTTCCTTCGCGGCACGGGCTGCACTGTCCGCATGATTCATGATGGTAGAATCTTGTGAAGTTCCATAGGTTTCTCACGATACATACCGTTTCATCCATAGCAATGAATCCACCGGATCCCAGCATGGAACCGCATGCAAAACCTCCGTCTGCCAGAGATTCATAACTCATTACTCTTGCTTCACCTTTTATATTTTTATAGAATAGATCTGCTGTTATAATTGGTACAGAAGAACCGCCCGGTACCACTGCTTTAAGCCTGTGGCCTTTTCTTATTCCGCCGCAGTACTCATCTGAATTTAAAAACTCATCTACGGGCAGACCTAAATCAATTTCATAAACACCAGGTCTGTTAATATTTCCGCAGGCAGAGATTAATTTAGTCCCTGTGCTTTTTCCAATACCGATTTTTGCATATTCATCACCGCCCATGTTGAGGATAGGTACGACCGCTGCCAGTGTTTCAACATTGTTAACTACTGTGGGGCAGTTATATAATCCGGAAACAGCAGGGAAGGGAGGCTTAATTCTTGGGTTTCCTCTTTTTCCTTCTAAAGATTCTATCAGAGCAGTTTCTTCACCGCATATATAAGCGCCTGCTCCCGGATGAACATATATTTCCAGGTCATAGCCTTTGCCTAAAATATTTTTTCCTAAGAAACCGGCTTTCTTCGCTTCAGCAATCGCTTTTTCTAAAACCCCTACAATCCATCTGTACTCTCCCCGAATGTAAATGTATGTTGAGTTAGACCCCAACGCGTAACTTGATAGAATAAGTCCTTCAATAAGAATATGTGGAATTTTTTCCATCAGGAATCTGTCCTTGAATGTTCCCGGCTCACTTTCATCTGCATTGCAGACAAGGTATCTCGGCTTGTTTGATTTTCGGTCAAGGAAACTCCATTTCATTCCGGTAGGGAACCCGGCACCACCTCTTCCACGAAGGCCTGATTTTTTTACTTCTTCCATTACCTCGTCAGGAGTCATCTTGGTGAGCGCTTTTTCAACCGCTCTGTAACCTCCTTGCTTACGGTATACATCGTAAGTTTCTATACCAGGTACATTGATATGTTCAAATAATAATTTTTTTCCCATTTTCAGATCTTGGCTTTGAACTTATATGTCGTATTTTTTAAATGTATCGCTATTCGGATCGCTGAAAACTTCAATGATCTTATCTATTTTTTTCTCATCGAGATTCTCATAATAATATTTTCCGATCTGTACCATAGGAGCATAGCCGCATGCACCTAAACATTCCACTGCCTTCAAAGAAAACTTTCCGTCTTTGGTTGTCTCTCCGACTTTAATTCCCAGTTTTTTTTCCGTGTAGTCAATTAATTCTTCAACACCTCTTACCATGCATGGACCTGTCTGGCAAAATTCAATCATACAATGACCAACAGGTTTCAGATTATACATAGAGTAGAAAGTTGCTACCTCATATACTTCGATTGGCTCAATGCTAAGTATGGAAGCTACATAATCCATAACTTCAGGGCTTAGCCAGTCATTGAATTGTCTTTGTGCTATATGCAGAATAGGCAGAAGAGCAGATTTTTGTTTTCCTTCCGGATATCTTGCCATTATTTCTTTGGCTAGCGTAAGATTGTCCTCTGTAAATTTTACTTCCTGTGTTGTATTTTCCATTGCTATTAGCTTTTGGCTCTTTGCTTTTAGCTAAAGGCAAGAGCCAAAAGCTAATAGCTTATAATTCATAATTTAAAATTCAACATTAATAATTCGCTTATGCATCCATTTCTCCGGCAATCAGATTCAGGCTGCTCATGGTAATTACAGCATCTGATAATAACGATCCTTTAATCATTTCTTCAAAGGCCTGGTAGTAAATAAAGCCCGGTCTTCTGAAGTGTAATCTGAATGGAGTTCTTCCTCCATCGCTCACCAGGTAAAAACCAAGTTCTCCATTAGCGCCTTCTACACAATTATATACTTCTCCTTTAGGAACTTCAATTTCTCCCATCACGATTTTGAAATGATAGATCAAAGCCTCCATATGGTTATATACATCTTCTTTTGGAGGTAAATAGAAATCCGGTACATCTGCATGATAAACGCCTTTAGGAAGCGCTTTTAATTTTTCCAGCGCCTGACGAATCATACTTAAGCTTTGCCACATTTCTTCATTTCTCACCATAAAGCGATCATAAGTATCGCCTTGTGTTCCGATAGGAATTTCAAAATCAAGATCCTGATAAGAAGAATATGGTGTCATGATTCTCACATCATAATCAACACCAGCTGCTCTTAGATTCGGCCCAGTGAATCCATAGTTCAATGCTCTTTCTGCAGATATAGCTCCTACATTGATTGTTCTATCCATGAATATTCTGTTTCTGTTGAAGAGCTTTTCGAACTCTTTCAATACGGCAGGATATTCATCAATGAATTTCTGAATTTTAGTAAAAGCAGCATCGTTAAAATCTCTTTCGAATCCACCGATTCTCCCAATGTTGGTAGTAAGTCGTGCTCCGCAGATCTCTTCGAAAATCTCATAGATTTTTTCTCTCCATTGCATCACATAAAGGAAGCCTGTAAAAGCTCCTGCATCAACGCCCAGAATACTGTTACAAACAATGTGGTCAGCTATTCTTGAAAGCTCCATGATTATAATTCTCATATAATCTACCTGCTTGGGAGTTTCGATCTGCAGAAGCTTTTCTGCAGTCAGATGCCAGCCCATATTATTGATTGGCGCTGAGCAGTAATTAAGTCTGTCTGTTAAAGGAGGTATCTGGTAAAATGGTCTTCTCTCTGCAAGTTTCTCAAATGCTCTGTGAATATAACCGACCGTTGATTCTGCGGCTACTATTTTTTCACCATCCAGCTTGACAATATTCTGAAAAACACCGTGTGTAGCAGGGTGGGTAGGACCTAGATTCAGTGTGGTCAGGTGCACTTCCGGATCATATTCCAGTACTTCCTTATTTTGATTTTTATCTATCATGCTTCAATTTTGAATGCTGAATGTTGAATTAATTTTATTAAAAATTCATAATTCAACATTTATAATTTTTATTTATCTGCCGAACATCGGATCTTTTTTATCTGTTCTTGTCGGATCTTCCAGTGCATATTCTTTTCTCATAGGGAAATAATCAAGATCGTCTACGTTAAGAATACGTTTTAAATTAGGATGTCCTTTAAATATGATTCCGAAAAAATCATAAGTTTCTCTTTCCATCCAGTTTGCTCCTGAGAAAACCGGAGTAGCGGAATCTATCTGAGGATCTGTTTTTGGGAAAAATGTCTTTAATCTCAGTCTTACATTTTGCGGCATGTTATGCAAATGATAAATCACGCCAAGCTCATCCTTTGGATCAGGATAATGTATGCCTGTAATATCTGTAAGAAATGTAAAGCCAAGCTCGGAGTCAGTGGATATGAATTTTAATATATCCAGGATCTTTTCTCTTTTGACTGTAATGGTAAGGAAGTTATAAGGTTCTTCGACGTTAAGGATAACCTCTCCGAATTTCTCTTTTAGTTTTTCTGTAATTCTGGGGTGTGTGAGTTCAGCCATTATTGAATTCCGTAAGAAGCTAATAATTGTTTATATTCCGGAGATTGTCTTCTCTTTAATGATTCAGTAGATACAAGATCCTGAACCCTCATAAGTCCATCCAGGATTTGTTCGGGTCTTGGAGGACAGCCAGGCACATATACATCTACAGGAATGATTTTATCTATTCCCTGAAGTACGCTATAAGTATCAAATATTCCACCGCTGGAAGCGCAGGCGCCTACCGCAATCACCCATCTTGGTTCTGCCATCTGCTCATACACCTGTCTGAGTACCGGACCCATTTTTTTAGCAATGGTACCCATTACCATCAGCAGATCTGCCTGACGCGGAGAAAAACTTGGTCTTTCGGCTCCGAATCTGGCCATATCATAGTTGGAAGCCATCGTGGCCATAAATTCTATTCCGCAACATGAAGTTGCAAAAGGAAGAGGCCAGATAGAATGCTTTCTTGCCAGACCAACCGCTTTATCCAGACTTGTGGCAAAAAAACCAGGACCATTTACTCCATCAGGAGGCTGAACTACATTTACCATATTTTTTTAAATTATGAATTATGAATTTTGAATGCTGAATCAGAACTCAAAATTCATAATTCAACATTCATAATTAATTGTTATTCCCAATCCAGCGCTCCTTTTTTGATTACATAGAAGAAACCTATCAATAATGGAGCTATGAACAGTAACATATAAAGAAAGCCTTTCATTCCCATCGTTTGGGCAAATTCTTTAAAATTTACCGCCCAGGGATAAAAGAAAATAACTTCTACGTCGAAAAGAACAAAAAGGGTGGCGACAAGAAAGTATTTGATGGAGAATTGCATCCTCGCGTTTCCAACCGATTCAATCCCGCTTTCAAACGTTTCAAGTTTGTGTTTAGTGTTTACTTTAGGGCCCAGCAGCCAGCTGACAATAATAGTAGTTAAGACGAATCCCAGGGCTACCATTAGTTGCATACCGATCGGGAAGTAAGGATTCATAACACTGTCTTTCATTTACGTATTAATTTATAGTATAAAGTGAAATCGTGAGCCTGAGAATGAGAGCCGAAGCAGGAGAGGGTGGAAAACCCAAAATAATCCACTCTGCTTCCTCGGTTTTTTGCATGTCAATCACCGTAAAATTATAGAAATTCTTGCTAAAAAAAACATTTTGAGCAATTTTAAAACATTTCTAAGTACAGGATTTTATATTAAATAGTTTCAAAAATGTCTTTATTAATTTTAATGCTTTGAAGTTAGTTTTTTATATATATTTGTGGAAGCATATGGACACCCACTCGTATTCCAGCCTTTCAAATATCCCGTTAAAAAAATACTTTTTTAAATGATTTTAGACATTTTTATTACTTTAATATTAGTGTTTTTAAACGGGTTTTTTGTCGCAGCAGAATTTGCTATTGTCAAAGTCAGACTTTCCCAACTCGAGGTAAAAGCGTCAGATGGTAATAAAACCGCTTCGCTTGCTCTTCATGTAATTAAAAACCTTGATGCCTATTTATCAGCTACTCAGCTTGGTATCACTATTGCAAGTCTTGGATTGGGTTGGATAGGAGAAAGCGTCGTTTCGCATCTTATCCTGAAAGGCATGGCTTTATTTGGAATAATAATTGACCCGGTTGTTGCTCATAATATTGCTTTACCCACTGCATTCGTTCTCATTACAGTACTTCATATTGTATTTGGGGAACTGGCTCCAAAATCACTGGCTATTCAGAAATCTGAAAAAGTAACATTATCCATTGTTCATCCATTAAGATGGTTCTATGTGGTTTTCAGGCCATTTATATGGTTTTTAAACGGCTTTGCCAATCTTATATTAAAATGGATGGGTATCTCAATCGCCAGCAACACAGATACTCATAGCGCCGAAGAATTGAGACATTTACTGGAACAGGGCAAAGTAAGTGGCGCTATTCCTGCCAATGAACATGAGCTTTTAAAGAATGTATTCAATTTTAATCTTATTACCGCTAAACAGATTATGGTGCCCAGAACAAGCATCAATGCTATAGATGTCGAAATGACCCATGAGGAAATCATCAATAAAATTATTAAGGATGGGTATTCAAGAATGCCGGTTTATAAAGAGACGATTGATAATATCATTGGTATGGTATATACCAAGGATTTGCTAAGGATGATGAATCTAAAGGAATCTATTGATATACAACAGGTTATCAGGCCAGCTTTCTTTATTCCACAAACTAAAAAAATCAGTGAATTATTAAAAGAGCTGCAGGCCAGACATTTACATATGGCAATGGTAATGGATGAATTTGGCGGTGTTGCAGGGATAATAACTATTGAAGACATTATTGAAGAGCTCGTAGGAGAAATCCAGGATGAGCATGATGAGGAAGCTCCGTTTGTAGAGAAAATAAATGATAAAGAATACTTAGTCAATGCTTTGGCTACTATTGAAGATGTTAATGAGTTTCTTCCTGTGCCTCTTCCTAAAAGCAATGAATACGATACCATCGCCGGTCTTGCCAATTTCGCCTTCGGTAAAATTCCTGACCTTAATGAAAAGATCCCTTTTGAAGATTATGAAATTCAGGTGCTTAAGAAATCCAAACAAAGAGTTTTGGTTGTAAAGCTTATCAATAAAGCTCCTTTTGTGGAAGTCAATCACATTAAAGCCACTAGAAAAAACAAACAATAGTATAATTTTTAGCTTTTTTTATATTTTGTGGAGAAAAATATCAAACATGTTTGGTGTTTTCATGTTATTTTATTGTAAATTTAGTTCCAATGAAGGTTTTGATAAAAATCTTATTTGCAACATTCATTTTCTCCGCCTGCTTCCTTTTAACGAGCTTTAAGGAAAAAGTTTACTTCCCCCATACTATTTCAGCAGATGCCGGTGTATTCACTTATATGGTGAATGATAAAATGTTTACCATAGAAAATATGAAAGCCTCACTCAGAAATACTACCAGCGGAAGAAAAGAGCTTTCTTTAAGCAATGATCGTTTTGTGAAATTTTTCTTTATTGATCCTATTCCGAAGGATTTTGATTTGAGCACTCATGGAGCAAAGCAGGCCATAGTAAGATATAATGAACCAGGAACTAATAATATTTACTCACCTAAAGCCGGACATATCAGAATAACAAATCTTGATGAAAACCAGAAAATGTTATCAGGTGAATTTGAAATGGAACTGATTATTCCTGGTAAAGAAAAAATTATCAGAGTCACCAAAGGACAGTTTAATTGTCCTATCATCAACGTTCGCTAACAGCCTTTACTTTCTTCCAAAACAGTATCCGATCTTTCATAGTTATCTTTATATACAGAGAAGATAGATATGAAAAAGATTTGGCGGGCGTTTACAAACTGGTTTAAATCCATTTATAAGTTTATAGCCCCAGGTAAAAAGAGAATAGAAGAAGATGATGATAATTTGTGGGATGGAGAAAAAGTAGTAATGCCCGAGCAATATTACATAACCCGTACTGGACAAATGATGAGAGAACCTGTTAAGAAGAGAACATTCTTCAAAAGCAGGTATCGAATGGGAAAGAGAGCTTATTGATTCTAAAAAAATTCAGATTTTAATATATTACTAAAGCGCACCGAACGTGCGCTTTATTTTTTTCGTTGATAATTTTTATGCAATATATATCTATCATTTATTAACTTTACTCACTACTAAGAGATATTACTTAAAATAAAATGGCTGAAAAACATAATTATACCGAAGAGAGCATTAAGTCGCTTGACTGGAGAGAACATATCCGCCTAAGACCTGGAATGTACATTGGAAAACTGGGAGACGGTTCTGCCGCAGATGATGGTATATATGTACTGGTAAAAGAAGTTATTGACAACTCTATTGACGAACATATGATGGGCTATGGAAAAACCATAGACATTACAATTACCAAAGATAAAGTTGAAGTAAGGGACTACGGAAGGGGTATTCCACTGGGAAAAGTAATTGATTGCGTTTCAAAAATTAATACAGGCGGTAAGTATGACAGCGGCGCATTTCAAAAATCAGTGGGATTAAATGGTGTGGGTACTAAAGCTGTAAATGCCTTGTCAAATTATTTCAGAGTTCAGTCAGTAAGAGACGGAAAAACAAAAATTGCAGAATTTGAAAAAGGAAAGCTGCTGAAAGAGCATAAGGAAACAAAGTGCGATCTGAAAAACGGTACACTGATGTCATTTGTACCGGATAATACTGTTTTTAAAAATTATCATTTCATACCCGAATATCTCGAAGAACTGCTTTGGAACTATGCATATCTTAATGCGGGGCTTACTATCAACTTCAATGGACAGAAATTTCATTCTGAAAAAGGACTGCTGGATCTTTTAAACCGAAGGACAGATGAGGAAAGCGTGAGATACCCTGTTATACATTTAAAAGGCAATGATATTGAAATCGCGCTTACGCACGGAAGTCAGTACGGAGAAGAGTATTATTCCTTTGTGAATGGACAAAATACAACTCAGGGAGGAACGCACCTTGCAGCCTTCAGAGAGGCTATAGTGAAGACTGTGAGGGAGTTTTTCAAAAAAGAATTTGATGCGTCAGATGTTCGTGCATCTATAGTAGCAGCAATAGCTGTAAGAGTGCAGGAGCCTGTTTTTGAGTCTCAGACAAAAACAAAACTTGGTTCAATCAATGCCGGACCTGAAGGGCCTGCTATCAGAACATGGGTAAATGATTTCGTAAAAAAAGAATTAGATAACTACCTGCACAAAAATCCTACGGTGGCAGACTCTATGCTGAAAAGGATTATGCAGTCTGAAAAAGAGCGAAAAGAAATTGCAGGAATTAAAAAGCTGGCTAATGAAAGAGCTAAAAAGGCAAGTCTTCATAACCGTAAACTCAGAGATTGCAGGTTGCATCTAGATGATGCAAAAGACGAAAAGAGATTTGAAACTACTTTATTTATTACCGAAGGAGACTCTGCGAGTGGCTCTATTACCAAGTCAAGGAATGTAGAATTACAGGCAGTATTCAGTCTGCGTGGTAAGCCATTGAATTGTTTTGGCTTAAGCAAAAAGATAGTTTATGAGAATGAGGAGTTTAATTTATTGCAGCACGCTTTAAACATTGAAGATGGTTTAGAAAATCTTCGATACAATAAAGTTGTAATTGCGACCGATGCCGATGTGGATGGAATGCATATCCGTTTGCTGATGCTTACATTCTTTCTTCAGTTCTTCCCAGAACTTGTTAGAAACGGTCACGTCTACATTCTTGATACGCCGTTATTCCGTGTGAGAAATAAAAAAGAAACAATCTATTGTTATAGTGAAGAAGAGAAGAAACAGGCGGTTGCCAAATTGGGTAATAAACCAGAGATCACAAGATTCAAGGGCTTGGGTGAAATTTCTCCCGAAGAGTTTGGGAATTTTATTGGTGAAGAGATTCGTCTCGATCCGATAGTGCTTAAGAAAGAAGCTGCGGTACAGAAATTATTGAATTACTACATGGGAAAAAATACTCCGGAGAGACAGCAATTTATTATTGATAACCTGAAAGTTGAGAAGGACCTGTATAATACTCCCCTAAAATTGAACCACTAGTTAAGGATTAATTGTATAACTTTAAACTAGTGAAAAATGAGAAAG
>JAIERY010000426.1 GCA_019746425.1 Cytophagaceae bacterium | reverse complement strand
GCTGCTGCGGTTCCCGAACCTTTCGGTGTTAATTGTCCGCTCCATGAACCATTGGCTTCAAATAAAATTTTTGAGCCCGGAGCAAATATAGTGGCATTGATTTTAGCGAGAGAGCGCCATGCCGTCGCAGGGCTCTGTCCGCTGTTGTTGTCATTTCCCTCTGTAGGGTCTATGTAAAAATTCTGGCCTAAGCCAGATAATGCAATAAATAGTTGGGGTATTAAAATTAGGCTTTTAAATGCGGTTGTTTTTTTCATATTCTATGGAATGCTTAGTTTGTCATATAGATTTTGGTTTAGGTTAATAATTGCTTTGTTTAATTGCTGGGTGATAAATTTTTCGTATTGCCGGTCTATGTATTCTCTTTTGACAAATTCTTTTACTTCTGAAAAAGACAAATAAGAATTGTCTTCCTTTTTGAAATACTGATCTTTAATCTGCTGATAGTGTCTGTTCAGGGTTTCTTCATCAAAAAATATTTCTGTTCCTTCCAGATTTTGTTTAAGCCTGACGATGTTGTTGGTAAATACATATTCAAAATAAGTGCGTTCGCTGTACTGCACCGGACCATAGATCACTTCATTGTTTTGTCTCGCAATCTTTCTCTGCGCATTTACCTGGTGCAGTTCCTGCAGAAAATAAGAATAACTTAAGTCATTCATCAATCCTTTTTCCTTCATTAAGAGCTGCTGTGTTTTCACCAACAGCAATTCATTCAGCGCTTTTCTTTTTAGTACTTCACTTGGATTCTCTGCCCCATAGTTTTTAGTCCACTGAAATGCGGAGTCAGTTAGCCGGTATTCGGAAATGAAATAAGAATAAACAGAGGAGCGGTATTTTTTAAGATAGGTAAGGTATTCTTTGGTTTCAATAGGTTCGCCATTAATGGTAGCCATAATAGAATCTGGCAGATGCTGGGATAAGCCCAGTCCCGGAGAAAGCATTAATGCAAGAGAAGTTAATGCTCCTGCATACATCATGGTTCCTGATTTAATTATATTTTCTATTCTCATGCCCCTTTAAGAATCAGATAACTTTTGAAAATATAACCGGCGAAAAAGATGCTTCCAAATGTGGTATTTTGTACCTACACGAAATTTTACGCTTAGAGGTCAATCAAAGTATCAGGGCTATTTAAAAAGGAATGCTATATGGCTGAAAAAATATTTTACCTCTCAATTAAGTTTTTTTCAGAAAGTATATAATCGAACAGGAAATAGAGAAGTCATAATTTTCATCATGTTTATGAATTGGAGAAAGAGTATTTGAAAAGTGCAATGTTATGAGCTTACAAAAAGCATACTCTCAAGGTTTTTAAACCTTGAGGGTATGCCCGTAAGTATTTCTAACTACTGCGTTATCGATGCCTTCACGGTGATGCTCTGCGTCGGCATCAAAGGATCATTGGAATGGATCCATATGAACTGATTGTCTACGCCTGTTCTTCCGGCTGGAGAAGTGTAAGTAATTTTTACTTTTGCTGTCTGCCCGGGCTTTACCGTATTCTTCTCTGATTTGATCACTATGTATGGAGCGCCGCTCCTTACTTTCTTCAACTGCAGATCCTGTTTGCCGGTATTGGTAATTTCCATTTCCTGCACAGAAGCAACGCCTGCTTTCACATTTCCAAAATCGAGTATGCTTTTACTCAAAGATAACTTAGGAGCATTGGCTGCATCTTCAGGAGAAAGCGGTGGAAAATATTCATGGATCTCAGCTACTACACGCAGTTCTTTTTTATTGTCAGCGGCTTCACTGGTAGTAATCACTATTATATCTTCCACAGGACCCAGGTCATTTTTCTTTGCTGCATTATAAGTAAGTTTCATAATGGTTTTGTCCTTAGGTTTCAGTTTCTGAGGATGAAATGAAACTTCAATATGCGATGGAAGATTGGAGGCTGAAAAAGTTATAGTATCTGTACCATCATTATAAAATATCACATCTTTCACTGTAGGTTCTTTAGTAGTAACCCGGGCGAGGTAGACATCTCCGGAGAACATTCTCACAGCACCCACTTTTCTTGGATATAGTTCTTCAGGAGTGCGTACCCTTGCAAGCACATTACCTTTAATATATAGTACTGTTACTGCCGGCTCTGTATTCGCCATGATAGTAAGGTTTTTATTAAATGAGCCAGGCCTGTTGAGTGTATTGTACTGAGCAGTAATTTTTCCTGTTTTTCCCGGAGCGACAGGTTCATTCGTCCATTTCGGAGTAGTACAGCCGCAGGAAGCTTTCACATCTGCGATCACCAAAGGCACGGTACCTGTGTTGGTAAACTTGAATTCGTAGGTCACAGGATTTCCTTCCGGAACATCACCGAAATCGTGGGTGGTTTTTTCAAATTTAAATAATGCCGTACCTGTTTGTGCATTTGCGGTAAAAGCAAAGAACCCGGTTAACAATAAAGTGTAAATCAATCTGATCATCATAAAATTACTGGTAAGAGTATATATAAACGGAAATTTAATAGCTTTTGGTACAAATTTAATAAATAAGGCAATAGGCAAAGGTAGGAACCTTTCAATATAATACTAAATCTATGCCAACTGTTACATTATTTGACTGCTTTTCAAATATTCTCTATTCCCTATTGCCTATTGCCCATTGCCTGCTTATTTTGCACCATGGCACGTGTATTAACAGGCATTCAAAGTTCGGGCAGGCCTCATTTGGGAAATATCCTTGGAGCAATCGCGCCTGCAATAGAGCTTTCGAAAAATTCAGGTAATGAGTCTTTATTTTTTATCGCTGACCTTCATTCCCTTACCACCATCCGCGATCCTAAAGTCTTAAAAGAAAACACCTATGCAGTAGCAGCCGCCTGGCTGGCCTTTGGTTTCGATACGTCCAAAAATATTTTTTACCGTCAGTCCGACATACCGGAAGTATGTGAGCTGGCATGGATATTAAGCTGTCTTACTCCATATCCCATGCTTGCCAATGCACATTCTTTTAAAGATAAATCAAGCCGTTTGTCTGATGTGAATGCAGGACTTTTTACTTATCCTGTCTTGATGGCTGCGGATATTTTATTGTATGATGCAGAGATTGTTCCTGTTGGAAAAGACCAGCTGCAGCACCTGGAAATTACCAGGGATATTGCCAGCAGCTTCAACAGCGCATATGGCGATACTCTGGTAATACCCGAATCAAAAATCAACGTGCAGGTGATGCTTATTCCCGGTATTGACGGACAAAAGATGAGTAAATCGTATAAGAATATCATTGATATTTTTCTTCCGGAAAAAGAGCTGAGAAAAAATGTAATGGCGATTGTGACGGACAGCAAGGGACTGGAAGAAGAGAAAGACCCAGACAAAGACAATGTCTATAAATTATTTGCTCTTTTAGCCACCAAAGAACAAGCTGCTGATATGGCCGCAAAATACCGTGCAGGAAATTATGGATATGGTCATGCCAAGCAGGAACTATACGAGCTGATTCTTCAAAAATTCTCGAAAGAAAGAGAAATATTCAATCAATACATGAGCAACACCGCCGAACTGGAAAAGAGACTGCAGGAAGGAGCAGGCAAAGCGCGCGAAATAGCACAGAAGGTATTGAAGAGAGTGAGAGAGAAAGCAGGATATTAATTTTGAATTATGAATGTTGAATTTTGAATTAAAATATCAATTCAAAATTCAACATTAAGCATTCATAATTACTTCGTCTGCCACACCACTTCTTTATTCTTTCCGTCTATCACCAGCACAAGTCTTAAAGGATTAGGAACAAAAACGAGCCGTGTATCTTTGCCATCATATTTATCCACATCTACCCATACACCTTCTTTAGGTTCAACATCATAGATAGAAGAGCCATCCGGATTTTGACCGATCTTATTATACTTATGCGCCATGTAGGCGATAGGCATCAGGACATCATTATCCGGACAGATTTTTTCATGAACAGCCTCTAATGCTTCTTCCAGAAAGTCTCCGTAATTATCCATAATATCATCCTCAAGGTCATGAACTTCTTCTTCAATATCATCGTATTCATTGTTATCATAACTAAGCTTGCTTAGCTGATTTTTTTTTTCGATAAGGGCTGTAACTGCGGCATTTAATTTTTTAGTATCCATGGGAAAAAATCATTTATGGCTTAAAATTTACCAATATTAATAAAATTAAAATACGATTAAAAAATCATATCAATCTGAAAAATCTTTCGATTGATCAATAAATATAAGTCCTCTTATTCCGGCCAACTAACTACTTGAAGAATCCAGGTCAAAAATAATAATATTTCTTAACAAATAGATTAGATTGATGTTTAATAATTATTATATTTAAACAGGTCCCAAAACCGTTTTTAGCTATTAAGCGTTTAAATACATTACCTTAACCTATTACTCACAACAAAATATTTTTATTATGGAAAGTGTAATCATCGGATCGTCAAAAATTGATTCCGCTACGAAAGAAAAGATTCAAAAATGGCTGGATGGCAGCGTCGATACTGAAACCAGAGAATCGATAAAGAAATTGATCAAGGACAATAAAGAAGACGAACTGATTGATTCTTTTTACAAAGATCTTGAATTCGGCACAGGAGGTTTAAGAGGATTGATGGGGCCTGGCTCCAATAGGATGAACAAGTACACTATCGGCATGGCGACACAAGGACTTGCCAACTACCTGAAAAAGAATTTTCCCAATGAACAGATCAAGGTTGCGATTGCTCATGACAGCAGGAACAATAGTGATTATTTTGCAAAAATCACAGCAGAAGTTTTTTCTGCCAATGGGATAAAAGTTTATTTATTCAAAGAACTTCGTCCGACCCCGGAGCTTTCTTTTGCGATAAGATATTTAAAATGCCATAGCGGAGTAGTAATCACCGCTTCACACAATCCTAAAGAATACAACGGCTATAAAGCCTATTGGAACGACGGCGCGCAGATGATTGCGCCTCATGATGCAAATGTGATCACGGAAGTAAGAAAAATCTCTGACCTGAAAGACGTTAAGTTCCAGAGAAACGACAGCCTTATTGAAACAGTATCAGATAAAGTAGATGAAGCATACCTTGACCAGATCGTAGCGCTTTCTATTTCAAAAGAAGCGATCAAAAGACAAAAGAATATGAAGATCGTCTTCACCCCTATTCACGGTACAGGAATCACCATGGTTCCGCAGGTGCTGAAGAGATTCGGCTTTGAGAATGTAATTGTAGTAGAGGAGCAGGCAAAACCAGACGGGAATTTCCCTACCGTAGTATATCCTAATCCGGAAGAATCTGAAGCGATGACACTGGCAGTGAAAAAAGCAAAAGAAATAGATGCCGACCTGGTACTTGCAACAGATCCGGATTCTGACAGAGTGGGAATAGCAGTAAAAAATCATAAAAACGAATGGCAATTGCTCAATGGAAATCAAACAGGAAGTCTTCTGCTGAACTACCTGGTAAATGCCTGGAAAGAAGCAAAGCAGATCAAAGGAAAGGAGTTTATTGTAAAGACTATTGTAACTTCTGATATCATTCAGAAAATCGGTGAAAGCAATGGTGTGAAATGCTACAATACCTTAACCGGTTTTAAATACATAGCTGCCTTGATCAAAGAACTGGAAGGAAAAGAAAAATTCATCGGAGGCGGTGAAGAAAGTTACGGGTACCTGATAGGTGATAATGTGAGGGATAAAGATGCTATTGCTTCCTGTGCATTTATCGCTGAGATGGTGGCCTATGCGAAAGACAGCGGATTAAACCTTTTTGATATGATGAGGGAAATGTATGTGAAGTATGGGTATTACAAAGAGAAATTGATTTCTATTACTAAAAAAGGTAAGACGGGAGCCGAAGAAATCCAGCAGATGATGAAAGACCTCAGGGCTACACCTCCCAAAACCATCAACGGATCAAGGCTGGTAAAACTATCCGATTACCAGGCCCAGAAAGAGAAAGACCTGGTAAGCGGCAAGGAAACAGATATTAAATTCCCTAAGGAAAATGTATTGCAATTCCTTACTGAAGATGGTACTCTTATTTCTGCAAGACCTTCAGGAACAGAACCTAAAATCAAATTTTATTTCAGCGTGAATGAAAAGCTTCCTTCCAAAGAAGACTTTGACAAGGTAAGCGCACAGTTGGATAAGAAAATAGATAACATCATCGCAGAGATGAAATTAAAGTAAACAAAGCCTCCCGAGTTTCGGGAGGCTTTTTATTTTTATTACTTTGCCATAATATCTTTACATCATATGAATAACAGAAACAATACTCCTCAGTCAGAAGAACAACTGATCAATACTGCAACCATTATATTCTTTGCCTTAATAGCTGGTGTGGTAGTATTTGCTACAATAATGCTTTATTTGATTGAAGTCCAAAAGACAATGTTTACATCAGACAATGAACCAAATACCAGCCTCCATGAGATTTTTCAATATATCATCCCTGTACTTGCACTTTCGTGCCTGGCAATAGGAAGGTTTTTATATAACATGCAATTGACTAAAATACGCGCTGCAACAGGAACTACCAGATATTCAATGTATCTGACAGCACTTCTGATTAAATATTCTCTCATCGAAGGTCCTGCTCTTTTTACTATTGTGGCCTATATGCAAACGGGAAATCATTATTATATGTACATTTTAGCTGTTTTGCTAATGTATTTTATCTCTCAAAAGCCTTCATTATCAAGATTCAAAGAAGAAACAGAACCGGCATAGGCGCGCCGCACAAAACAGGCTCAAATTTAATAGAAAAGGGCTTTTAAGTCTAAACATTTAATCACGGAATAATTCAAAAATTCACTTGCTCCTATGTGAATAAAATAACCCATTCTAAAATTCCTTTTATCCTAAAAAATGAGGAAATTAGCGCCTTAATTTAAGATTATGGCAGTTGTTATGGAAAATAATAAGTATTTTATTATTGATTTTGACAGTACTTTTACACAAGTCGAAGCCCTGGATGAATTGGGTGAGATTTCCTTAAAAGACCATCCGGATAAGGATAAAATACTTAAAGAGATCGTTGAACTAACCAACAGCGGAATGGAGGGTAAAAGCTCCTTCACTCAGAATCTTACCAAAAGAATAGAATTATTGAAGGCCAACAAGAGACACCTCAAGCCTTTGATTGAAAAATTAAAAACCAAAGTTTCTTCTTCAGTAATCAGAAACAGGGATTTCTTCAAAAATTTCTCAGACAATATTTTAATAGTTTCCAGTGGATTCAAAGAGTTCATTGTTCCTATCGTAACAGAATACGGGATCAAAGAAGAAAATATTTACGCTAATACTTTTGTATACGATGCCAGCGACAACATCATCGGCTTCGATAAAAGCAATGTGCTTTGTCTTGACAAAGGCAAGATACAGCAACTTAAAAACCTCAACCTGAAAGGTGATGTATATGTAATCGGCGACGGTTATACAGATTATGAGATCAAAGAAGCAGGACTGGCAAATAAATTTTATGCTTTTACAGAAAACATAGAGCGCAAGGCTGTAATTGAAAAAGCAGAATTCATTGCTCCAAGCCTTGACGAATTCCTTTATCAGAATAAACTACCTATGGCAATTTCTTATCCTAAGAACAGGATAAGCGTGCTGCTCCTGGAGAATATACATCCCGAAGCGTTAAGGCTTTTCAAATCCGAAGGATATAAAGTAGATGTGATCTCCAGCGGACTGGATGAAGATGAGCTTTGTGAAAAAATAAAGAATGTATCTATTCTTTGTATCAGATCTAAAACACAGGTTACCAAAAAAGTTCTGGAAAGCGCCAATAAACTAATAGCTATCGGAGCATTCTGCATTGGTACCAACCAGATAGATCTGAAAGAGTGTATGAAAAGAGGCATTGCCGTTTTCAATGCGCCATACAGCAATACACGCAGTGTAGTAGAACTTGCCATAGGAGAAATTATCATGCTATCCAGAAATACCTTCCGAAAAAGCGAGCAGATGCATAAAGGAAAATGGGACAAGTCGGCAAAGAACAGCTACGAGATCAGAGGAAAGAAACTGGGTATAGTAGGATACGGCAATATCGGCTCTCAGCTATCTGTGCTTGCAGAGGCAATGGGTATGGAAGTTTATTATTATGACATTGTAGAAAAACTTCAGTTAGGAAATGCAAAAAAGTGTTCTTCTCTGAAAGAACTTCTCAATATTGCAGACATCATTACACTTCACGTAGACGGCAGGGCTCAGAATAAAAATCTCATCGGCAAAGACGAGTTTGAAGCCATGAAAGAAGGAGTGCTATTCCTGAATCTTGCACGCGGACATGTGGTTGATATTCCTGCCCTTGTTGCCAATATCAAGAGCGGTAAAATTCTGGGTGCTGGATTGGATGTATATCCATACGAGCCAAAGAACAATGATGAAGAATTTGTAAACGAATTGAGAGGCTTGCCCAACGTGATACTTACTCCTCATATAGGAGGAAGCACGGAGGAGGCGCAGTTCAATATTGCAAACTTCGTTCCCAACAGGATCATAGAATACATCAATACAGGGAATACTTTCCAGAGTGTGAATCTGCCCAATATACAACTGCCGGAATTAAAAGATGCACACAGGCTGATTCATATGCATGAGAACGTTCCGGGCATTCTTGCTCAGATCAACAATGCGCTTGCGAAAAACAACATCAATATTCTTGGTCAGTATCTGAAAACCAACGAACAGGTCGGATACGTAATTACTGATATCAATAAAGAATACAACAAGGAAGTGATCAACGACCTTAAAACTATTTCGAACACAATTAAATTCAGGATTTTATATTAATAATGGTCATTGGTCATTAGTCATTAGCACAGACTAATGACCAATGTCTAATGACTAATGACAATACGATGACAAAGAAAATATTTTTTACGCCAGGGCCATCAGAGTTATACCCAACAGTTCCTATCCATATAGCATCTGCCTTAGAAAATAAAATCGGCGCCATATCTCACCGGAGCAAACAGTTTCAGGATATTTTTAAAAATACAACAGACCAGTTAAGAACACTTCTTCAGCTGCCTTCTGACTACCATATTCTTTTTCTTGGATCTGCTAGTGAAGTGTGGGAAAGAATTATTCAGAACTGTGCAGAAAAGACGAGCTTCCATTGCGTGAATGGATCCTTCTCTAAAAGATTTTATGAATTCTCCGGGGAATTGGGAAGAAAAGCATTTAAAGAGGAAGCACTATTTGGAAAAGGATTTGATGCTGATAAAATCTCTGTGCCTGCAGAAGCTGAAATCATTTGCCTTACGCATAATGAAACCAGTTCAGGAGTAAGCATGCCGGAAAAAGACATACATAAGTTCAGAGATAAAAATAAAAATGCATTAATCTTTATCGATTCAGTATCATCTCTCCCCTACCCAGCTTTTGATTATTCTAAAATAGATTCAACTTTCTTCTCTGTGCAGAAATGTTTTGGCCTGCCTGCAGGATTAGGAGTATGGATTGTGAATGACAAATGTGTCGGGAAAGCAAATACTTTGCTTGCAAAAGGAGTTTCTATAGGAACCTATCATACGCTTCCTTCTCTCCTTTCTAAAGCAAAAGTAAATCAGACGCCGGAGACACCGAATGTTTTCTCTATTTACCTGCTAGGTAAAATAGCAGAGGAGATGAATAAGAAGGGCGTAAACAATATAAGAAAAGAAACCGAACAGAAAGCAGAGGCTATCTACTCTTACCTGGAAAAGAGCAGCACCTTTTCTGTTTTTGTAAAAGAAAAAGAGCATCGCTCTAAAACAACCATTATTGCCGATTGTAAAATACCCTCACCGGAAGTAAATAAAAAGCTTGAGCCTTTTGATATGGCTGTAGGAACCGGCTATGGAAACTATAAAGAGAAACAAATAAGAATTGCAAATTTTCCAACACATAGTGTTGAACAGGTAGACAAATTGATTCAGCAACTTAAAAAAGAATTCAATTAATGGAACAGAAAACTCTAACAATGGAAAAGGGACAAATTTATACAGAGACATTTTCTTTTACCCAGAGAGAAGTCGAACAATTTGCCCAGATCAGCGGAGACCATAACCCTCTCCACCTGGATCAGGAGTATGCAGCAAAGACCATGTTTGGAAAGCCTATCATCCACGGCGTATTGGGAGCGAGTATATTTTCAAAAATATTGGGTATGCAATTTCCCGGAGAAGGCACGATATATCTTAAACAGGAAATGAGTTTTAAAAGACCAATGTTTGTCGGGATTGAATATGAAGCAGTGCTTACTGTGAAAGAAATAAATAAAGACAGACATTCCGCTGTCATAGAAACAAAAATTACCGAAAAGGAATCAGGCAAAACCAATTTAATTGGCGAAGCTCATATCATGAATAAAGAAAAAATCTAATGGCGTCTAGTAAAAAGTGGAATCATTTCATAGCCTTTAAAGGCGCCCTCCTAAAAAGACTTTTCGGGGGAATGCTTTTTGTGGTGCTACTCACAAGCGGATTAGCTTTACTTCATAAATACAAACCCGAATACAAACTCGATATAAGCGCTTCTCTCCCTGGATATATGGGAGCAGCTCTTGGTCTTTTACTGGTATTCAGAAATAATACAGCCTATGACAAATGGTGGGAAGCTAGAAAAGAAATGGGAGCGCTTGTCAACACCTGCCGCAACCTCGGCATTACCATCAACGGAATTCTTCCTCCTGAGAACAAAGACAAGAATGATATTGCCAAGCTTACGGTCGGCTTTGTGTATGCCCTGAAAGAACACCTGAGATCTGGTGTAAAAATGAAAGAGTTAGAAGGCATATTAGACCCTGCAGATTATGCACAGGTAGAAAAAGCTGCTCATAAACCCAACGTCATCGTAAATCTGATGATGAACAAGATAGAACACCTGTACCTGCAAAAATATATCACCGATATACAGCAATCTATCCTCATTGGACAAATCAATCACCTGATAGACATTCTCGGAAAATGTGAGAGGATCAGGAACACTCCTATTCCTATGGCTTATGGTTTCCTGCTGAAGTTTTTTATTATCATCTATGTAGCTGTGCTTCCTCTGGGTATGTTTGAAGACTTAGGATTTTATTCCATTCCTATGGTGATCATGCTGTACTATATATTAATGAGTATAGTACTGACTGCAGAAGAAATTGAAGAGCCTTTCGGGAAAGATGTGAATGATTTGCCGATGGAGCAGATGGCCACCAACATCAGGAATAATATTGAAGAGATTGTAATGCATCATTAATAACCATGTTGATCGCAAAACAAAAAAGCTCTGGCATCACCAGAGCTTTTTTGTTTATTTGCCATTTCGCTACGCTTCATTAAGAATCACAAAACATTGTTGTTACGACTTCAGATACTCTTCTATCGCTTCTTTCAATCTTGTAAAAGTATTTCTCAGCAACTCCTCTTTCTCTTCCAAAAGCGTTACCCTGAACCCTTTAAGATCGGAGCAGAACGAAGAGATAGGTACTACGCAGATTCCGGTAGCGCCCAATAAATAATATACAAATCTCTTATCAAGATCCATATTGGGAATATCGACCCATGAATCGACCAGCTTTTGTATCTCCGGGTTTTTGATTTTCAATTTTTGTTTAGCATTCAGTACCCCATCTTTGAAAATAATGGTATTATAAAATGCACCATAGGTTTCATTGAACTTCAACTGAGGAACCTGCCCGAGTATCTCTGCGATGATCTTGCTTCTTCTGCCGATCTTTTCATTTAATTCCATCCTGTAAGGCATATATCTTTTATCAGACATGATCCTTGGGATGGAAAGCTGAGGCAGAGTAGTCGAACATACTTCAATCATCTTGGCATTATCCAGCACCGCGCAGAATTTATTGAATTCCTTATCTTTGTCCCTGTTGTAATATTCCATCCACCCGCATCTTGCGCCAGGCCATGGAAACTCTTTGGATATCCCTTTCATCGCAATACCGGGAACATCTTCAATGACTTCGGCCAGCGAATATGCTTTGGCTCCATTGTAAGTAATGTTCAGATAGATCTCATCACTGATAAGCATCAATTTAAACTCCTTCGCGATAGCTACAATTCTTTTAAGTGTCTCGTATGGGTAAACCATCCCTGTCGGGTTATCAGGATTGATGATGAGGATACCCACGATATTAGGGTTGTATTTTACTTTATTATAAAGATCATCTAAATCAGGATACCAATGATTGTCCGGATCGAGTTTGTAAGTAATAGGTTCCTGTCCTGCGTGTGCTGCTTCGGCCGAAGAGTGAGTAGAGTAAGCCGGAGAGGGACCGATCACCCTCATGCTGCTGCTGATAAACTGATACACTTTCGCGATTGCATCACCCAGCCCGTTGAAAAAAAGTATATCATCGGCAGTGATCTGCGCACCCTTCCTTGAATTATTTAATTGGGCTAAAAATTGTCTTGTTTCAAGCACGCCTTTAGACGGACAATAGCTGTATGATTTATTGTCCAGGGCCAGCTGCGAGATCATTTCTCTTATCCAGTCAGGTACTACACAGTTTTTCTGAATAGGATCGCCGATATTTTCCCAGTATATGGATTGTCCTGCTTTGCTTACAAGGTCTGCTTTCTTTACAATATCCCTGATTTCGTAGCTTAGTTCCTTTGAACCTTCACTTAATAGCTTCTGTCTCATTCTTTAAAAATAAGCACAAATGTATAAAAATTCTGATAGATTCTTAATTGAAAATGATGTAATCAGTCCCCAATAAAGTAGCCCATGCCTTAAGGCATGGGCTACTTTATTTATTCTATATGGTTGAAATCACCAGCTGATTTTAATTCCGCTTTCGTTATTTACCACGACACTTTGCAGACCATTCTTTTTATTGAAAGCTATTCCTTTATCATTGGCCTTAGCCTGACTGATATCTGCAAAACCGTGGTATACAATATTCAGGTAGTTAAACTTTGATTTCCATTTCCCTTCCCTGCTCACGTTTAACTGCCTTGCAAGCGGATCAAAAGTAAAGGTCATTTTCAGAAATTCTCCGGTTTTAAAATTATAGGTCTCGCCATCATCTTCATAATAAACATATACCGATCCTTTGTCTCCATTATACACATGCACATGCAGTGTATCTGTATTTTTCTGCAGACTGTACTGTACCTGTGACTGCATGGTAATCACTGATCCACCTTTTGCAAAAACCGGAAGTCTGTCCATAGGCGCTTCCACAATTACTTCTTTTCCTCCTTCTATCTTCTCATCGGTATCCAACCTGTACCAGGTGCCTTGTGGAAGATAAACTTTTCCGAACTTCTGTGTGCTGCTGATTGGCGCCACCAATAAAGAAGGTCCGAAGAAATACTGATGCTGATAATCATTAGAATAAATTTTCGGATCATGGGGATAATAAATGGCAGCAGAACGTGATACAGGAATTCCCGTTTGAGATGCTTCATAAAAAGCAGAGTAAATATAGGGGAGCAATTTATACCTCAATCCAATTGAGTTCCTCATGGAAATTTCTACTTCCTCTCCAAATGACCAGGGCTCTTTGTCCCTGGTACCATACATGGAATGTTGCCTGAAGAAAGGAGTAAATGTTCCGATAGTCATCCATCGCGCATAAAGATCTGCCGAAGCATCACCAACAAAACCTCCGACATCTACACCGATAAATGGCACACCTGATATTCCCATACTGTTCACCAACCTCACTCCTGCCAGCATATGTTCGTCTGTCGCTACATTATCGCCGGTCCAGACTGCGGAATATCTTTGTATGCCAGCATAGCCTGCGCGTGTCAGTATAAAAGGACGCTTTCCGCTCATCAGCTTGGTCGTACCTTCAAAAGTGCTTCGCGACATTTGCATGCCATAGATATTGTGTACTCTTTTATGCGTACTCTTGCTGCCGTCAAATTCAAACTCGATGAGATCAGGGGTTTTATTTCCCCAGCTTGCCGGCTCATTCATATCATTCCAGAATCCTTCCACACCGGCATCCACATATCCTTTAAAGTTCTGTCCCCACCACAAACGTGTTTTGGAATTGGTAAAGTCAGGGAAATGACACCAGCCGGGCCACACCTCGCCGGTGTATAAGGTATTATCCGGATATTTTACGAAATAATTATTCTTCACTCCTTCTTCATAGGCAGTATATCCCTTTTCTACTTTAATCCCAGGATCCACAATCACCACTAAATGAAATCCCATTTTCTTCAGCTCATCAATAGTCTGCTTTGGATTAGGAAATCTCTCAGGATGAAAAGTAAAAACTTTATAGGCATCCATATAATGTACATCGAGGTAGATCACATCGGCAGGAATATTTTTTTCTCTGAACGTGCGCGCAAGATTCAAAACTTCTTTATCAGGATAATAGCTCCACCTGCATTGCTGATACCCTAAGCTCCACATAGGAGGCATTTCAATTCTACCCGTAAGAGAAGTGTATGACTGAATAAGTGAAGGAATATTTGCACCCCCGATAAAATAATAATTCATTTCTCCATCGTCTACACTGAAAGTTGCAAACCTGTTATTGGAAGCACCGAAGGCAAAGGTAGATTTATAAGTATTGTCCAGGAAAATTCCATAGACCAGATTATGATGAATCCCTACATAAAAAGGAATGGTCTGATATAAAGGATCCGCATTCGCGGGATAACCGAAATAATCATTGTTCCAGTTAACATAAGCGCTTCCTCTTCTGTCAAGATTTCCTGTTTTCTCTCCAAGCCCGATAAATCTTTCTCCTTCCTGCAATTTTTTATAAGTGGTCATTTCTGTCCCGATCCACGACGTGCCAAAGCCGGTATCATCTTCATTGAGAATATTATTTTTTTTATCTGAAAAATTAAAACGTACAGGGTTTTTGCCAATAGTCAGGATAAGGGAATCTGTCTGCAAAGTTATTTTCTCTTTATCTTCTGTAACGGTAAAATTTACCTTATCCGGATTTTTAATCACGGCATAAGAAAAATCTCTATCAAAAGTTTTATTGCTGATCCTTATACGGATGATATTGGAAGCGTAAACGCTCACCTGGGCAGAAGCATTGGCAGCAGTAATCTCCATTCCTGCAGAAGTTTTTTTCAATGATTTGAAATTACCCATCGACTGATTTAACAGTTGGGAGTAGGATGAAAAAGAAAGTAAAAAAAGAATGAAGAATAAATTTTTTTTCATATAAATATTCTGTGGTTAAGAATGCAATAATAGTATTTAGCTGATATATCCTATATTGTCATCCTGCAAGGATCTTGTCATTTAAAAAAAGCTACCATTTACATTCTTCTGATGACAATCGAAGACACCAGAATCAAATGACAAGTTTCTTTACAGAATGACAGCAAGATAATATTCCCTATGACTACTTTATTGCTTTAAAATGAATTACAAATCCTCCTCCGGAAACCATTTTCGCAACATAAGAAAACTGCTCAGGTCCTGTGCCTGTTTCTTTGGTTTCGACAGTTACATCAGTTGGTTGTGATCTTGCCTTCTTCCCATCCTGATAAATGGTTACCTGGAATTTTTTATTCCACACCAGACTCATAGGCACCAATACTTCTCTTTCTGTTTCATTGGTCATACCAGCGATAAACCAGTCATCTCCCTTTCTTCTGGCGATAATAATATATTCTCCTACTTCGCCTGCAAGCACCCTTGTCTCATCCCAGCTTACGGGTACAACTTTCAGGAGCTCCACTCCTTTTTGTCCGCGATAAGCATCTGGGTAATCACATAGACTTTGCAAGCCGCTTTCATATACTACAAACATGGCGAGCTGACTGCATCTTGTTCCGATAGCCATTGCTTCACGTCCCTGTGAAACAAAATCCTCTTCCGTTACATTTCTGAATACACCGGGTGTCACATCCATAGGTCCGGCAAGCATTCTGGTAAAAGGAATAGTCACATGATGTGTTGGTGTCGTTCTGGCCCACTTGTTATATTCCATTCCTCTTATTCCTTCATAGGTCATAAGATTAGGATAAGTTCTTGAAAGACCGCTTGGCTTATGAGCGCCATGCATATTTACCATCAGCTTATTCTCTGCTGCTTTTTTGACTACCTGCAAATAAAAATTCACCATCTCCTGATCATCGCGATCCATGTAATCCATTTTTATTCCCTTCACGCCCCACTGCTGATAGACCGGAAATGCTTTGTCCATCTGGTTCTTTACACATTTCCAGTTTACCCATAAAATAATTCCTACATTTTTACCTTTTGCATATTCAATAATTTCTTTCATATTGATCTCTGCAATAGGCTTCGTCATGTCTTGCAGTGTATCGTCATGTTTACCAGACCAGCCTGCATCGATCAGCATATACTCCAATTTAAACTCACTCGCAAAATCAATAAAATATTTCATTGTCTGTGTATTCATACCCCCGGTGAAAGACTGATTCTTCACCATCGCTTCCGACCACCAGTCCCAGGCACACTTACCAGGCTTGATCCATGAAACATCCTGCAATACATTCGGATCATTCAGGTGATAAATCAGATTAGACTCTATCAGATCTCCTGCATTCTCCCCTATCATAATTACTCTCCAGGGAGATTTATGCCCGGGCTTTGCTTTTACAGCGATGCCTTTTCCACCGGGCAGCGGAGAAAGCACCGTAGTAAGTTTATTATTCTGATCTTTTATTTTTTTAATGTAAGAGCCTGCATAATCGTTGAGGGCAGCCTCAGTGATACAGATATGTGGGCCATCCGGAATCTGCATGGTAAGAGGCATGGCCATTAGAAAATCGGGATGGATATTGTTCAATAATTTTTTATCATAAAAATCTTCGTAGCTGGTAGTGAAGTTAGGTACTATCATGGGCCACATAAGAGTGGGATCATGCTTGAGGCAGAAAACATTATTCTCCCTGATGATTTCGATCGTCTTCATTTTCTCCTGCTGAGGAAACTGATAGCGAAAGGCGACTCCTTCATTATAAACCCTGAATACTACTTCAAGCTTTCTTTTCATTCCTGCTTTTTCCTGCAGTACAAAACTGATCTCGTTAAATTCAGCAGTAGCCTTACTCGATTTGCCGGAGTAAAGATCATATGTTTCCTTTCCTGTATTATTTTTTGAACTGATGATAGATAGGTTTTTTTCAAACAGACCACCCGTTTTAAACTCCACACCCAATGTGGATGGAAATAGGACATCCTTGCCCAGATACCTGACCGAATAAGAAAGCGCCTGATCCTGATTCAGGGCCAGCGTAACTTCCGTTTTCTGGTCGGCAGACTTTATATTATATGTTGTATTGGCTTGTCCCATACTTATTGCAGGAATAAAAAATAACAGAGAAAAAAGAGATTTAAAAAGAGTCATAGATTTATAGTTTTAGCCTTTATGTTTAAGATATACTCATTTATATATCTGTCAAAAAATTCCGGTAAAAAACATTTAAAAAAACAGTGGTTTAAAGCCCGCTTTTGATACATGGGTTGCGGATACCAGATCTGCATAAAGTCTTAAAAAGCGCGATTTATCACCCATAAAGTGGTTTTTTATGCCAAAAAAGAATGTTATATTGCGTATAAATCTAGGATTACCGCCCCTATCGATATATCCCTATGAACCCCTGCCGCACTATATTATTCCTGCTATTTATATATCTGGCCCCTCATGTTTCCATAGCCGATACGCTTATCATACGGCAAAATGATCCAAGGGATAAGTTTTACCAGGTAGAAGATAAGCACTGGCAAATATTAAAAGACCCCTCAGGGAAACTTACTTTTGAAGAAATTCAGAAAACCACTTTTCAGAAGCTGCCCAGGCAGCAGGTGAATGAAAAGAATGAATTCATCTTCTCTCCGGATTACAATGGTGTTTACTGGTTTAAGTTCACCCTTATGAATCAACATAAGAATAAACACTGGCTGCTGGAATTTTTAGATTTCAACATGAAAGAAGTAGTAGTATATGCTCCAGATGAAAACGGACAATATACATTTACGCGGGCAGGAATATCTTTTCCTTTTTTACAGCGGGACATTGTTCATAAAAATCTTGATTTTGATATTCCTTATTCTAATAAAGCACAGGTGCTTTATATAAAAGTATTGCGGGGCACTTCCTCTGTATTCCCGGCAGTCATCAAATCATACCAGGCTTTTATTGAATATTCTACTATTGAATATTATTTACTGGGATTGTTTTATGGGATAATTCTCGTAATGGGAATTTACAATCTCATTCTCTATGTAAACATGCATGAAAAACATTACCTCTATTATGTTTTTTATGTGATCTGCGTAGCGCTCTCGAGTATGTGCCATGACGGAACGGCTTTTCAGTTTCTTTTTCCGGAACATCCCGAATGGAATAACTATATACTTGTCTTTGCATTGTTCGGACTTGTACTCTGGACCTTGTTCTACTCGAAGTGGTTTTTAAATGTAAAAGAGAATGCTCCAGCGATCAGCAAAGTGATGAACAGGTTAATTGCACTCACCCTGGTTCTGCTGGCAATTGCGACTGTCTTCTCCTCTGAATATATGTTTTACCTGATAGGGCTTGCAGTAATACCATTCACTATCATTCATATTACGGCCATCAAAGTTTTTATAAAAGGATTTAAACCTGCCCGGTTCTTTTTGATGGCCTTCAGCTTTTTCTTTTTAGGATATATTATCAGAACACTTACGCTATTCGGAATTTTCATGGATAGCATATTTACAGTATACAGTTACAACATTGGCGTACTGGTAGAAATGATTCTATTCTCTATAGCCATCGGGGACAGAATTAAAACACTTAAACAGGAAAAAGAAAAAGCCCTTATTGAAAAAGAAAAGGCCCAGCTTCAAATGATCCAGCAATTGCAGGAGAATGAAAAATTAAAAGATAAAGTAAACCGGGAACTGGAGGAAAAAGTAGTTCAACGTACCCAGGAGATCAAGCAGAAAAACCAGGAACTGGAAGTGGCCAACGAACAATTGAAGCTCCTTACAGACCAGGTCAATCAGTGGAATATAAAACTGGATCTTGACAACAGAAAGCTTCAAACCAATATTAAAGAAATAGCCCAGGCGCGCATTTTATTAAAGGACGTTAAGTTCGATGAGTTCAGCACCGTATTCCCGGATGAAAGAGCCTGCCTGAAATACCTTTCTGATCTGAAATGGAAAGATGGTTACTCCTGCAAAAAATGCAGTAATCCGAATTTCGGAAGAGGCAAGAGCTTATTCGGAAGAAGATGCACCAAATGCAACTATGACGAATCTCCAACCAACGATACTTTATTTCACCGCCTTCGCTTTCCTATTACCAAGGCCTTTTATATGGTATATCTGGTGAGTATTAAGGAAAAAGATATTACGGCCGATGAACTGTCTGAAATTCTAACCCTGAGAAGGGAAACCTGCTGGAGTTTCAAAAGGAAAATCATGACGGCCCGCAAAAACGCCAGAAAGATCCCTTTGGCAGACGATGCCGATGGGTGGGCAGCCCTGGCCCTGATCTCTATAAACTGAGCCTGGCCCGGAATACCTAGATTTAAGTGCAATTCAATAGGATTTAAAAAGGCTTAAATTATAAAATCAGAAGGATTTTATAAGGTAGATTGGTTTGATTTATCCGCAATTTTATCCGCTTATAAAGCTGATTTAAAAGAATTTATATCAGAATTTTTCCTGAAATATTTGCCTTTCAGTGTCGCTGATATCATATTCCTTAAAACACGAACAAAAAGCCTTATGAGTTCATTAAACACATTATTTTTCAGCGAAAACAAGTCCGAAAACTTCACCACTGGATTAATAATCGGCAATGGAGCCAGGCAAAATTATATTTCCAGGTATAATGATGAGATTCTGAAAGGAATACTGCTGGCGGAAAAAATAAGGGATTTCACTGAAAACAATGAATTTGTAAAAGCCAGCCAGAACAGACTGAGCACCAAACACAGCAAACATAAAGATTTCATTATACAGGTTTTTTATGATCACCTGCTGGCTTCAAACTGGGAAAAATATTCCAGCCTGCCTATTGAAGCGTTTTCTGAAAAGATATACAACAACATTATGGAAAACATTATTCTGTTTCCATATAAGATCAGAAAATTTTCTCCGGAAATGATCAGCAAAAAATGGATTGGCGGACTTACAACTATAGAAGGAACCCACAGGTATGTAAACATGCTTTTCAAAAAAGAAAGATTCACCAACAACCTGGAACATTCGCTATTTGAGCTGGTAGAAAGTTATCAGGATTATAAAAAAGATTTTGAACAGTATTTTGAAAGCCTGCAGGTAACGATCGCCATTGAGCAGGAAAAAATACTACAAACGGATAAAGTGTTTTTAGTTAGCGCGTAACATAGTAATTACAGCAAATAGTAAAAGCCTCCCGAACCCGGGAGGCTTTTTGATTTTATAATGTCAATTATTTCTGCAATATATTTTTAGTGTCATCCCGTAGGGATCTTGTCGGTTACACGCACTGCCATTAATTGGCATTATGTAGAATTATATATGGAATCAAATATTACCAACGGGATTCCTACTGAATGACATAAATAGTTATCAACCTGATTACATCCCACACTTCCATAAAAAAGACCGCCCTCACGAGCGGTCTAAAAAAATAGTCCCTAACGTAATTATCTTAATTCTTGATCAATTTAAATGTTACTGCCTTGCCTTCATATATCGCCTGCACAAAGTATATCCCTCCGGTAAGTGTTTCTCCCATCAGAATTTCCTCATTGGTGAAATGATCTGCAGATTGATATACTACTTTCCCTGATACATCTATGATCTGCAATTTCATCGGCACAGTAAGTTCTTCTGTCACTGTGATCACAGTCTGTCCTTCAAAAGGATTTGGCATAGCTCCATAAGAAGAAGCTCCGTTCGTATTCGCTGTGTTTACCACTGCAGACATTTTCGCTCCTGTCGGAGTACATGCTGAAACATTTTTCAGATATGTATTCACCTGAAGATTAGGCTGACCCGGCCAGTTAAGCTTAAACACCAGGTAAACCGTAGCATTCACAGTCGCATTAATGGTAACTGTCTTGGTAGTAAAGGCAGAAGATGAAAACCCTGTAACATTTACCGCTGGCTGTGCCAGTATTGCTCCATCCCAGCTAAGGCTGCTGGCAAATCCTACATCAACAGAGGAAACTGGATTGGATGCGTCATTCTTGAAATCAAATTTAATAGTATATGCTTTACCCGCAGTAAGAGTCATGGTTTTACCGCTCTCTGTAGCCCATAAGTAATTTCTTCCCCACTGTCTGTGTCTTACCTGTAAAGCATCAGTGGTGTTCAAAACCGCAGATCCATTATTCTGATCCGACCAGTCATTCCTCAGAGACCATTGAGCTGCAGGAGGTACTGCATTTACCGGACAGTTCGTAGGAGGCGGAGGCGTTGTTCCGTTCACAGTAACACTAACGCCGGCAGAAGTGCTCACTGCTGTCGCATTGTCTGTTGCTTTTGCTGTAAGTGTATAAGTTCCGGCAGCAACGTTGTTCCATGTAAAGCTGTAAGGGGCTGAAAGATCTTCGCCGAGTTTGGTACTGCCGTTAAAGAATTCTACTTTACTTATTGTGCCATCTGCATCGCTTGCGCTAGCATTAATAGTAACACTTGCCGGAGCAGTAAACGATGCGCCGTTTGCCGGGCTGGTTATAGCAACTGCCGGTGCCTGATTTGCCGGAGGCGGAGGAGTAGATACAGCAGTAACATCTATATAATTAAAGTTGAAACCATCGGTCTCCATGTACACTCTCATGACCTGGTTGCTTCCTGCTGACAGGTTAACGCCTGCTACAGTAACTGTCTGCCATATCTGCCATCCCGCGGTGTTAGGAAGGGCTACTACTCCTGTAACATTAGTCCCGTTCATCTCAACGTGCAAGCTTTTCCCTGTTGCAGTAGTAGCTATACGGAATTTAAAATCATATTTTCCTGCTGCGGCTACATTTACAGTATACTCAAGCCACTCTCCTGCTGCAGTCCAGCCAACATTATATCCTCCACCAGCGTCAGTAGTTGCTTCCACATCCACATCGTCTGCTCTGAAAGCCGTTCCTGAATTGCCTGCTGTTGCGTCTGAGTAAGCTACAGTGCTTCCTCCATTATCATATCGCTCTGCTTCCACCCTTCCCGGAATTGCTGTAGCCGTTCCGCCATAAGGAGATTGTGCCACGGGAGGAGGAGGTGGCGGAGGTGTTGAACCGCCCGGACCTGGTTTGTAAAAATTACCGGTAAGCAAAAACATGTATAAGGTTTTTAAAGTGTGGTTGAAGTAAGAGTTGTTGTCATTAATACCTCTCAGATCAGCATAAGAATTATCAAGGTGGGCCTGAACATCTCCGCCCATGGCAGCACAGGCAAAGGCGCCTGCGAATGTACTGTTGTGCCACTGTCCGTAAGCAGAACCATTCTGGTTATATCCGTCTTTTACATTCTGTGGCCCGCCAAGATTTATCCTTACAAAGTCAGAAGATTTTTTAGAATAAGTTTTTGCGCTGGTGTTTCCATGCCATACATAGTCTACAGCAATTCTCCATGGAGTTCGAGCTGCATCGTAGAGATACAATCTTCCACCCTGGTTATATCCTCCTGCATCAGGAGAATAGCCTCCGTCTGCTTTGCACCAGTCAGAAACCAGTCCGCCTGCGGCGCCATTCACCGATAAATTTTTATTGATTACGTCATGACATTTATCTGCTACTGCATTCCAGAATGCATCACCCGTGAAGCTGGCGTATACCCTAAAATATCCCGGAGCAAAATAAGAAGGATTGGTAATGTTGCTTCCACCAAAAAAATCTCCCGGCTTCATCACATTAGATCCTGATTCTATTTCAAAAGATTTAATAGCGCCTATCAAGGCTTTTGCATCTGCATCGTAATTGATACCACTGGTACTTCCCCACTGATAGTGGGCAACGATCAATGCCATCGCAGCATCTATCTCCGCATCAGTAGCGCCGTTAGCACCTACTGTTCCGGAACATCCACCGATCTTCCAGTTCATTACGCCATGAGAGTTGCGATTGTCTTTATAGTAATTCCACAGACCGTCGAAGATTGCCCTGTCGCCTGCATAAGCAGAAAGCAACATACCGTATCCGATTCCTTCAGATACTGTCTGGTTTGGATCGTCAAACTTTACACGATACCTTCCATTGGCACAGGAAGCAAGGAAATTAGTCTTCCAGGTGTTATATGCACTTTGTGCATCGGCTCCGCTACGGTTGCCCGGCATAAGACCAAAGCCATATACCCTGTTTTGTGGGAATGGGAAATTCTGAGCCTGAACATTTAGACTCAGAAGCAATACCAAAATGAAAATGGGAATGATGTGTAGAACTTTGTTCTTCATAATGCAAGTCGTTTAGGTTAAGAATCAATATCCGGAGGACTATATTATTAATAGTACAGATCCTGCCGAAGCTTCAGCCAAATGCCCCTTTGGACTGAAAATCAATGGGATTATTGATATAATTTATACAATATTAATTATAATTTTTTAATTAAAAAGTTTTTTAATAAATATTTTTTATTGGATTAATGATATTATCAACAATAACTGCAGGAAATGGAAAAAGTTTAAGGCAGGGATTTTAGGGATATATTAAATTGGGTAAAAATTTGATCAATTCATGATTACCTCGCGATATGACCATTAATAATTATAACCAACTTATTATTCATTTTTAATTTTTATAAAAATTAATCTACACTAATGAAAAATATTTTTTTATCCATTCTGATTATTTCACACATCATCAGTCAGGCCCAAAAGACAGATAAGCTGACACAAAATCGCACTGAAGTATTATTATATAAATACTACCCCAAAGCACCAGACAAGGAAATATTATCTATAATAGAAAAAGATACCAGTTTTTCTACAGTAGATTTTATCAGGGTTTCATGGATAGTTCTAAAACAAAATTCATTAGCTTTTTCGCTCAAAACAATGAATTGAAAAGCTTTAAAGAATTAGAGAAACGCAAAGATAAAAATGTCCAAATACTTACAGATGATTTGGCAAGTCTTGACAAACTGCCCAAAATTTATGCCTACATAATTGTTGGAGTAAAATATCAATCCAGATGGTATTTGAAAAAAGATATGGTAACGTATTTCAATGAAGTAAATCTTGAAGAAGGTAAAAAATATTATTTTAATAACCTGCAAAAATGGAGTTTCTTCAAAGGCACTTCATATGAATTTAATCCTGAGTTTTGGGAAAGCAATTTTTTTGAAAAAGTCCCGGACCTGACTAAAGATCCCAAGTGGAAAAAATATGGTAAAACTATGTGGGCAACCGAGGAAGAAAACAACAGACCATATTTAGGCTTATATAAAATTGTAGCAGAAAGCATGCGAAAAGAATTACAGGAAAAAGGCGATCGATTCGAATCAGAAATCAGTGAACAGATCCTTAAGCCATATTATGAAAAATTAAAAAAGAATAAACCTGAAGAATTCACGGATTACTCCATAATGTATAATAAGTTTACACTCATTTACCCAAAAGATCTTACTATAGTATTAAATCCTATCCGGATTACGAACAGTAAAGGGGAGAAACAAATAAGATATTTTGTTGTGTTTCCCGATACGAAAGAGGTATATGAGTGGATTTATTTAAAACCTGAAAACTCAGAAAGTGCAAGCTGGCATTACGGCAGCGAGATCATTGATCAGCTTTCTGTAGTTACTAAATGGAACTTCAGTTATGATAGTTTAGAGGATAAAAAATTCTGGGATAACTATATATTAAAAAAAGAAAATGGCACCTATCTATATTTGAAAAAGATAGAATAATTTAAAATATTAAATAACAAAATGCCTATTAAGGGCCAATTGATAATTGGCCACTACTTCCCTATCAAACCCTTCAGCGAAATTTTTTCCTTAAACTCAAAAGGATAATTTTTCCAGAATATTAACCAGGTAGCTTTAAATTTTCCTTTGATCTGCAGTTCAAGTCCTTTTCCTTGTAAAGCCTTCAGTCCTTCGGCAGCGAGATTAATTTCTTTATTCAGCATGACCTTTACTTTAACATCGATATTCTTATTGGAATTTTTCCTGATCCTGATTTTATCCAGCAGTTTAAAAGTGCCATAGAATTCCCCGTCTTTATACAGTTGCCCTTTTTTGATAGTCACCCCAATACTTTTGCTGGTAAGATTTTTCACCATAGTAGTAAAACTTATGATCAGCTCCTTTCCTTCCAGCTTTTCTATCCTGAACCCTCCTGTTTTATCAATGGAAATATCCTGGGCGTGCAGTACAGGCGAAATGAGCGATAAAATCAGGATGAAAAATAATTTTTTCATATTTTTAAATTTTATACAAAATAAAGAAAAACAGCCAATGCCACAAAAGCATATCAGGTACGGCAAGGTATTTGATTAGCCTATACAAACGATTTTTCATGAAACATATATTTTTACTTCTATTGACAGGCTTTACACTATTCTCCTGCGAAAAAAGCAATAACTCCAATGAAATTCCAAAAAAAATAGCGGCGCAGAGAACCGATACCATTCAAAAAGATACTCTGGTGAATGATTCTATCTTCACAAGAATATATACAGGTGTTTTACCTTGTGCCGATTGCCCGGGTATAGAAACCACTTTAAAAATATCCAGAGACTATCAGCAGTTTGAATTAAAAGAGGTCTACCTGGAAAGAGAAGCAGAACCTATTGTCACACGAGGCAACTTAAATACAGAAAGAGGATTTGGAAAAGACAAGAATGCAACTGTCTTTATTCTTAACTGGGACAAACCGATAGAGCAACAGCGCATGTTTGTAAGATACACCGGCTTTGACCATCAGGTTACCATGATCTCCAATGAAAGAGAGGTGCTGGATCGGGGAATGAACTGGGTTCTGAAAGAAAAATAATCAGGCATGTAAATGTCTTTTTGATCGGATAATCTTTGTATCTTTAATTAAAGGCATTATCTGTCGTTATGAAAATATATATATTTTTCCTGCTAACGATTATTATATCCAATCCGGTAATTGCCCAACCTCCAGTTCCTGCCAATGAAACAAACATTCCCTTAATGGAACAGAAGGCTTATGCAGCAAAGCTAAAAGCTGTAAAGTCGGGAGCCGAAAACACATATGACATATACTACCATCGCTGTGAATGGCTCATTGACCCCGCCGTGAATTATATAAAAGGATCTGTAGCCACACACTTTAAACCAACTATTAGTTCCTTCAGCAAAATGCAGTTTGACCTGGATACTGCTTTCACGATTGATTCAATCAGATATCATAATACTTTATTAACATGGAGTAAATTGCCCGAAGATATCCTGCAGGTAAATTTACCTTCTGTCCTTCCTGTAAATATTTCTGATTCAGTGATAATTTATTACCAGGGTATTCCTGACGCTAACTTAACCTCTTTCGTCCAGAGCGAACATAATGGCACACCCATTATCTGGACGCTGTCAGAACCCTATGGAGCAAAAGACTGGTGGCCATGCAAACAGGATCTGAATGACAAAATAGATTCTATGGACATCATCGTTACCACTCCTCAGGTAAACCGGGTAGCCAGCAACGGCATTCTTCTTTCTGAAATTGTATCAGGCACTGATAAGATCTATCACTGGAAAACAAAATACAGAATGGCAGCCTACCTGGTGGGTATTGCTGTTACTAATTATGTGTACTATTCTGATTATGTACCGCTGACTGCCGGCTCTATAGAAGTTTTAAATTATGTTTATCCCGAAGATCTCGCCTCTGCACAGTCGCAGACTCCGGAAATAATTAACATCATTCAATATTACGACAGCCTTACCATTCTGTATCCTTTCGCCAATGAAAAATATGGTCATGCACAATTCGGACGTACCGGCGGCATGGAGCATCAAACCATGAGCTTTGTAAGCTATTTCTCACGTACCTTACTCGCACACGAATGTGCACATCAGTGGTTTGGCGATCATGTAACATGTGGAAGCTGGGAGGATATCTGGCTGAATGAAGGCTTCGCTACCTACTTTGAAGGTTTATATGAAGAGCGTTTTTATCCGGCAAACTGGTACGCATGGAAGCAAAACAAAATAAATAATATCACCTCTCAGCCAGGAGGATCTGTAAAATGCAATGATACAACTTCTGTACCCAGAATCTTTAGTTCACGATTATCCTATAATAAAGGAGCTTATTTATTGCATATGCTCCGCTGGAAACTGGGTGACTCTGTTTTCTTTTTATCCCTGAAAAATTATCTCAACACACCAGGTATTGCTTCCAACTATGCCAGGACAACTGATCTGCAGGCTGCTCTGGAAACAACAAGCGGCCAGAGCCTGACTGATTTTTTCAATCAATGGTATTACAATGAGGGCTACCCCTCCTACCAAGTAATATGGGAACAAAATGGAAATACGCTAAATGTAATTATAAATCAGGCACAATCGCATCCTTCGGTAACATTTTTCAAAATGCCTGTGCCTGTAAAATTTGTCGGAGCAACTAAAGATACCCTGCTGGTATTTGATCACACTTTCTCCGGAGAAAATTTTACAGCAACAATAGATTTTCCGATTATGAGTGCACAGTTCGATCCTGAATTGAGAATTCTTTCAAAAAATAATTCGGTAATGGAATTTACACAACCTGATATATTGAAAGATGAAGTGATGATTTATCCTAATCCTTTTTCTGGTGACCTTTCCATTTTATACAGTTTAAAAAATTCCAATGAATTTACAGTCGAAATTATTGATGCAACAGGAAGAGCTGTCTTATCGCAGGTACAAAAATTAAACTCAGGCAATACGCCTACCGCACTTCCTACAGCCTTCCTCAGTTCAGGATTCTATGTACTGAAAATTACGGGGAAGGATTTTAAGCACGTACAGAAAATTATAAAGAAGTAATTTTTATCAAGCGTCAAATCCAAAATACGTCAGGCTAAGGAAGAAATTAATACTAACAACGTCATCGCTTGAATGTAGAAATATCAAAAACAAAAAGACCGGAATCATCCGGTCTTTTTGTTTTATATTCAGTGTATTATTTATTTACCTTTTATCGCTTCAATGGCAAAGACCAGGTAAGCAAAAGGCGCATTCCAGTTAATGGCAATTTCATTGGAGGCATAACTGCATCTATGATCCAGATAAGATTTTGCCGGAAGACTTGAAGGATATTCTACACCCGGACAATGAGGCTTATCCTGCTGACCAGGATTAGGCCCGCCTGCCAGGAAGCCCGGAACCGGATCATCTATTTTATCTCCTTCAGAAGGTCTGTGGTGAGGATTGCGTGTAGATTTTTCTCCATAACCAGTAACGAAAGAAAAGCCTGTAGCATTTCTTCCCAATAAATAATCCAGTGATGCGATAGCCGCATCTAAATAAGATTTATCTTTTGTAAGAATATATGCCTGTATAAGCAGCATTCCCTGGTTGGCTGCAAACGAATTACTTCCCCAGTTAAAATTTCCCTGATCCTGTCCCATAGGAACACCGTAGGAAGAAACCTTAGAATGATCTCTCAGCTCATTTGCCATTTTCAGCAATTGCTCCTGTGTGGCTTCGTTATGAACTAATACTTCCGGAGCAAATTTGCTTTTGTGAAATACAAGAGAATACAAACCTAATGTATTTACAGTTTGCCATGATGGAAGCGCGAAAGCGTTTTTCAAAGTATACTCAAGATTGGCTTCTTCATAATAATCTGCATCACCGGTAGTAATAAATAATTCGATAGCTGCCCACTGAAATTCGTCGCCGAATTTATTATCGCCATACTCTCCTGTTTCGATTTTTGGCTTCATCAGCTCACTTTGCCTGTACTCTACACCTTGATTTTTTTTTGCCCACTTATAAGCTTTCAAAGCAGCAGTCTTACAAGAGTCAGCAAAACCGGGAAGCTCTTTATTAAATTTTTTAAATATTCTCGATGACTGCGCCATTACTGCACAAAAATCCAACGTAGCATTAGTGCTTTTCTTCACTACATACCTTGGATTGGTTGCTTTCTCCGGCATGACACTTCCATCGAAACCGGGATTGGTAAGTTTATGATACACTCCCCCATCTTCCGGATCCTGCATAGTAAGCATCCACCTGAGATTCCACAATGACTCATCCAGAATATCCGGAATATTATTTTTACTCTCAGGAATATTCAGCATAAGCGTATCGCAGAATTTTGGAAAATGCTCGTATAACGCAAGCATGGTATAAGTGCTGATCCCCGAGTTTACTATGTATTTATTATAATCTCCTGCATCATACCATCCGCGTGAAGAAGAAATTTTGGTGCCTTCCGGACGCGTAGCCGTAGCGGCAGAATTATGAACCAGCACTGCGGTATCCATATGTCCTGCTTTCCTTGCGAATATCCCGGCATGCTCAGGCAACAATTCAGTAGATGCTCTCTGATAATAAAATGCTTTAAGGCTCGCTTTTCCTACCAAGTGATGTGGCAGGTCTGTGATATCAAAATTATAAGATTGTCCTACGCCGGGAACTAAAAGATAGTAAGAGCCTGGTTTTTTGACCGTGCTAAAGTCTGCCTTGGAACATTTCTCCTCTGAGTATTCCCAGGTGCCTGCGCTTTTCAGAAATCCTGAAAACACTGTGTCTTTTTTATCTGCGCCGATCACATAAAATTGCTGCGCATCACTGTTTACTACAATAGCCATCTTAGGACCATTGGCATAAAATCCGATCTGATTGATTCTGATATTCTCCGATACCTGGGAATAAGAATTGCTTATTAAACCTGTAAGGATTAATAAAATGGGGCCTATTTTTTTAATCATGCTAATATGGGTTGGGTTTATTATTAAAAGCAAATACTGTGCTAGATATACAATATCTTAAAACACAAAAGCAATCTGCCAGATATAACCAACAGATTGCTTTATTATATTCTTAATA
>JAIERY010000288.1 GCA_019746425.1 Cytophagaceae bacterium | reverse complement strand
ATACTGTAGTTCCCCAGAATCCTGGGGGAGCGGTAGCGTCAAATGGTTGAAACAATTTCACGTAAGCAGGAGCCTGATAGCTTGGATTACGACATTGAGTAGTAGCATTCTGAGTCGGACAAGCTGCTATCCATCCGTCACCATTAGAAAGCTGATTGATACCGGTAGGGCAGGTTGCAATTTCCCTGGTACGAATTCTGCTGATCAGATAATCTGCTTCGGTACCATAGTTGTAAGGAATAGTAGCAGTTGGCCACTGACATTCTGCTATGATCAAGGCCATAGCGGCATCAACCTCGCTGTCAGTAGCGCCGTTTGCACCATTGACTGTGTTGCCGCAAGTAGTCGCGCTTGGGTTCCCAATTCTCCAGTTCATAAGACCGTTTCCATTTAGCCGCGCTCTGTAGTAAGCCCACAGTCCATCAAATAATGTTTTATCTGCAGCGTAAGCTGCCAGTAACATTCCATAAGCAATACCTTCTGAAACAGTTTCAGTGGCGTTGTCAAATCGTATACGCCACTGCCCGCCTCCGCAATTCACGGCATAGCAGGTCTTCCACTCTACATAAGCATCATAGGCATCCTGCGATTTACCAAATAAGTTGCTGCCAGGATTGTAAGTACCCGTGGGCAGGTTGGTTGGTATAATTCCGTATGCATATGGATTAGTTGGAAATTGCTGGATGCGTGAACCAAATGGCCAGGTGGCTCCGGCAGGGGTATTGACTTGAGCATTAGCCGCCCCAATAAGGCACACCAATGCACAGGCAAATGCAATTTTTGTTTTCATAATTCTTTTGTTTCCTAATAATGCGAAGCGGGCAGGACTTCTATATTCAATTATTTATAATTTTTTAATAAATTATTGAATTATAAAGTGATCAAATATCTTAAATAAGTTTATTAATAACAAGGGATTCTTAGAAATGTTATATGCAATTTTGAAAATGGCAGAAAATCAGAGCGTTGGATAAAAAAAGAAGGGTTGAGCCGGAAAAGCATAACCCTTTAAAAATTATTAATGAATGTCTTATAAATAAGGATTATTCAAACGTGATACAACGGTTCTGAGTCTGTCCAGATTGACCGCATCGGTAACATCTACGGAGAAACCTAAGATATTCCGCTTGCCGGACAATGGATTAATGAATGGTATTTTATGGGTTTTAAAAACATAGGATTTGCCATCTGAAAGAGAGAACTTCTGATTGGGAAGTTCAACACTCGCATTGCGCTCCAGCACTTCAGCATCTGACTCTTTAATGATCCTCATCTCCTCTTCATTCCTGACAAAATCACTGTCATGTTTCCCTATGATAGAAGACTCACTTAGACCGAACAGGTCTGCTTCCAGGGCATTGACAAAAATGTACCTTCCGTTTTCATCCTTCATAAATACCGGAAAGGGCATACTTTCAATAATGATTTTTAAAAACACATAAGTCTTGTCATAATCAGCCTTTTCTATTAGTTTGTCTAAAAGCGAATACTCTGTACTTTCCTTATAATCATTTAAAGAGATTCTGGCTTTTTCCACATTTCCTGAAATCACATTTTCAACAATATTAAGTACATTTTTTAACCTCTTTTCTAAAAAAAGTATTCTGTACTCATATTCGGCGATCGTTTTTGAACCTGTTTCTTTCATAATATTATGTTTTTAGTAAAATTACCATAACTAATTTAATATTATTCTTACGAAATAAGCCCTCAATATAATTGTATTTTTCAAAGTACTACAATCACTATTAATGTAAGTTTGGGCGGATTACTACAGATAAGCCACAAATTTTATCGCTTTAAAGAAACTAGCATGTTGATAATGAAAAGATTAACTAAGTATTCAAAAAAAGAAGAGAGAAAAGACATTGTGTAAATTTATTTCAGGGTAATAAATTTTTTTATTCTCCTGATAACTATCCCGGAATTTCAAACCCTCATCAAACCCCGAAACCCTCTGGCAGCATAGTAAGATTCCGCACCATTGTGATATACGAAGACATGGTTATAGCGGCGATCACAAAAGAGAGCGCCACCGAGTTTCCTGATATCAGCAGGCGTTTGCACCCAGCTCGAAGTTTTCGTATCGAACGCTCCCAATTTCTGCAGCTCCCGGTATTGTTCTTCCGTTAATAGCTCAATGCCCATGGCAGCTGCCAAATGCATTGCACTGTCTTTCGGTTTATGTTCTTTCCTTGACTCGAGAGCTTCTTCATCGTAACAAAGACTTCTGCGGTCTTTAGGGCTTTCGGCCGAGCAATCGTAAAAAATATATTCTCCCGTTTTTTTATCGAAGCCAACTACATCCGGTTCTCCACCTGTTCTTTCCATTTCGTTGAGCGACCACAATTTATCAACGCCAGACAAAAGCTTTTTTTCCACTTTTATCCATTCAATATCTTTATGACGTTTCATATTTTTTTCAAAACGGCCTTTCAATATTCTGAGCAGTTCTTTGCGTTGTTCCGGCGATAGTTTCTTTTTCATATTTATATTAAGCATCCTGAATTTCGGGTTCAACCAGTTTCGCCAGCTTTTCCAACGACTCCTGCCAGCCTAAATAACACATCTCTGCCGGAATAGCTGCCGGGATACCTTCCTGAATAATTTTAAGCTCTGTACCGAATGGAAGTTTTTTAAGCCAGATCGAAGTTACCATTTCACCAAGCAGATTCGGATCGTCAAACTTATCAGTATGTTTTATAAATTCATTTGGTTTTATTTCTAAGAAATTTCCGCCAAAAGAATGTCCGTTACCTGTTGAAAAATTAGTAAAGGACATTCTGTAACTACCACCTACCCGGACGTCCATTTGATGCACCACACCTAAAAATCCATAAGGCGGAAGCCAGAACGACATAGCATTCGGCTCGGTAAAGGCACGGTATACTTTTTCAGGAGTTGCTTTGAGAATTCTGTGCAATGTTACGCTGTTGTTTGCCATCTTAATTATTTTTAGTCGATTATAAAGATAAAAATATATTGAAATGTTTTATTTTCATATCTAATCATCCAATCCTTTTCCTTTGAGGATCTGCTCCATGTATTTTTCAACTCTTGCTTCCCGGGTTTGGGACTGTTTGGCCTGGGAAAAGTAAAAAATGTATCCTCGCTGCCTTCCCGGAGTCAATGCATAAAAAGCTTTTTTCAAAGCTGGACTTTCCTCTAACTTGGTTTGAAATTCTTCAGGAATTTTAAAATCCTTTATTTTTTTGTATTCCACTTTCAAACCTTTCTTTTCTACCTGCATGGCTTCCTTAATGTAAGCCTTCAATGTTGCTTTCAGTTTTATTATTTCGCTGAGAGAAGTAAATCGCACCTGGCGTGCCGCCTGAACATTGGCCGTTTGCTGCACAAGTATCCCCTTCGGGTCTTTTAATAATGCACCTTTGAAAAACAGGTAAGCACAATAGTCTTTAAACCCATGCATTAAAACAACATTACTCCCATTCAGCATGTAGCAAGGGTGTCCCCATTTTAATTCTTCGTCAAGCCCGCAGCCAAGAGCAATGGTGCGCAATGCCACAAATTCTTCCTGCCATTTTTTCCCTTTGGCAAAATACCACTCGACTTTAGGATTCGTTTTACTCATGCTTCAAATTTAGTAATTAGTTTTCTATCAAGAGGTCTGAAAAACCAGGATACTACAATCAGGGCAATTAATAATGCAGGCCCAAAATTTTCTGTGCCAGCATCGTTACTGGCAATATGCGAATATATTGCTCCCGACATGAGAAAGAAAAATCCTGCATAAGCCCATTCTTTTATTAAAGGAAATCCAGGAATTAACACAGCAACAACTCCCAGAATTTTCCAAAAGCCTATGATGGTTAGAAAATAGGCAGGATAACCTAAATGTACAACCCCTGCTACAGCTTCTTTCACCTGAAATAACTGTGCAATTCCGCCTGATAGCATTCCCAATGAAAGCCAGGCGGGTAGCGACCCAATAGATTATTTTTTGTGTCTTTGTCATAATGTTATATTTTTAGAATGTCTTGTTAGAGGTTATGAGCCATATTTATACCCTGAGCAAAGGTAACTAAAGCATAAAGATTAGAAACAAAAACAGTGAACAGCAACAGAAATTATCATCTGTTACTATTCACTGTTTCTGTTTTTCATTACTGATCTTGCGGAGAGGGTGGGATTCGAACCCACGTTACCTTGCGGTAAACACGCTTTCCAAGCGTGCTCGATCGGCCTCTCTGACACCTCTCCGTTATAGTTAAAATCCCAAAACTGAAAAAACAAATCCCAAAGTGCTACCCCTTAATTTGGTATTTGGTATTGTAATTTGGATTTTGCCTTTAGGCTTGCAAAGAAACCAACAATTTTACTCAAAGACAAACCTATTTTCTCACATTTTAAAAAGCTTTAAAGCATTGGTGCTGGTCTTTACCGCTACTTCTTCCCTATCCATTTGCTTTATTTCTGCCAGCTTAGCAGCAATTAAGTCCAGATGACCAGGCTCATTCCTTTTGCCACGGTACGGTACAGGCGCCAGGTAAGGACTGTCGGTCTCCAGCACCAGGTAATCAATATCAACCTCAGGCAATACTTTGTCCAGACCACCATTTTTAAAAGTCACCACACCGCCGATACCGAGAAAAAATCCGAGCTCTGTTATTTCCTTAGCCTCCTCAGGCGTCCCTGAAAAACAGTGAAATACTCCTGTTAAATTTTCATCTTTTAATTTCCTAACCAGGTCAATCGTTTCCCTGGTAGCATTGCGCGAATGAATAACTATAGGCAGCCTGTATTTTTTAGCGAGTTCTGCCTGAATTTTAAAAGCTTCCACCTGCTGCTCTTTAAACGTGAGATCCCAATATAAATCAATGCCCATCTCTCCTACTGCAGAAAATTTTCTCTTTTTCAGCCAGTCTTCAACCAGGTAAAGTTCTTTTTCAAAATCTTTTTTCACATCACAGGGATGAAGCCCCATCATCGCAATGCATTTGCCGGGATATTTTTCTTCCAGCTCCAGCATGCCGTCAATAGAAGCATGATCTACGTTAGGCATGAAAATCTTTTCTACCCCTCCTTCAAAAGCACGCATGATCATATCATGACGATCGCCGTCAAATTGGTCGTTATAAATATGCGCGTGTGTGTCTATAATTTTCATCATAATAATTATTTTAGTATGTGCAGAGAGATGAGTGCAGCGTGTTGAGACTGCACTCTGCACTCATCACACACTACTAATATTTTCTTCCCTTCCACTCCACCTTGAAAGGTAAAATATGGTAAATAAGCATTAGGAACGATAGCAGACCTTTATAAATTTCAAATAAAGGGACATACATCAATACCCCCAAAGGCTGCCTGATTTTTTTTAATATCAAACCAATAAAAACCTGACACGAAATAATTTTCAACAGCAAAATTAATAGTCCGGTTAAAGGGTAAAGAAAAATAGTTATAAGAATTACAGGGAAGAACATGGATTGGATAAACAAACACAGCACTAAAATAAATGGCAACTGGTATGCGCCCGTCATCCATCTCTTTCTTTGCTTTAATAAGCCATACAAATCTTTCACAGGTTTTGAATAAGCTATAATGTCTTCTTCCAGCAAATTTTTATATCCCCATCCTTTATTTAATGTAGCTTTAAATAATTCAAAATCTTCGGTAATACTAAAAGGAATATTCTCATAACCGCCTGTACTCTCATAAGCCTTGTGGCTGATTACCATATTATTTCCAACAGCAGAAACAGGAATATTTAAATCTGAAACCACCTTTATCATTCCAAAAGCAAATATCCATTCCAGGTTCTGCATTTTTGCACCGAAGCTTTCCCCTTTGATGAAAGTGCTTCCTGAAACAATGCCAGTATTACCCTCATGTCTTTTCAGAAGTCCCTGAATCCAGTTGGGTTGCACTTCAATATCTGCATCGGTGATAAATAAATATTCTCCCCTCGCCTCTTTGGCAAGATGTGCCAGCACGTTTGCTTTTCCCTGTAGATTTTCAAAATTACTTTTAACATCTATTAGCCTGAAGATATCTTTTCCTTTAATATAATCCTCCGCAATCTGTTTGGTATTATCGGTAGAGTTATCATTACCAATAATAATCTCTATCAGGTTTTTGGGATAAGACAATTTTTCCAAAGCACTCAGGCAATCCAGAATATTATTTTCCTCGTTTCTTGCCGCAATGAGAACAGAGACAAAGGGAGTTGAATCAGGTAAACGGTACTTTTCTTTTCCGGATACAATAAAAAAAATAATAAGCAGAAAACTGAAAATGAAAAAAATAAAATAGTAAGTGAATAGAAAAAGCATCATAAGGTTTCAAATCTATAACCTTGTGAAATAAAATGATCTAAAAATCTTGGTAATGCATAACGAAGATTCTTCTCTGCTTTTATACTATCATGAAAAATAACGATTGATCCTTTCTTGGTATACTTGATTGATTTGTGCAGACATTTTTCCGCACTTAAATCTTTATTAAAATCTCCCGTAAGCACATCCCACATAATGATCTGATAACCGGGAAGTCTCTTAATCTGCGATTTTTTAATGAGTCCATATGGAGGACGGAATAAATTATGAATTTTGAATTGGGAGTTGTGAATTAATTCAGCTCTAATTTCCGACATAATTGTTTCACATCTCTGAACATTATCAATATAAGCATCATCATCTGTCTTCCAGCCGTTGAGGTGATTGAAGGTATGATTGCCGATAGCATGTCCATAGGGAAGTATTTTTTTAAATACATCAGGATACTTCCGAATATTATCTCCTACACAAAAAAAAGTAGCTTTCACTTTAAATTTTTCCAGCTCCTCCAGAACATACTCTGTTATTTCAGGAATGGGGCCATCATCAAAAGTAAGGTATATGATTTTTTCTTCCACTTTCTTACGCCAGATAAGAGTAGGATAAAGAGTAGTTAAAAACCAACCTGCATTATTAAAATACATTACTTCTCAATTGATTTTAAAATTGTATCCCAAAGCTTATCAGCTGTTTTCTCCCAGGAAAAGCGCTTAAGATTTTCTTTGGATTTATGAATAAGATTGTTTCTGAATGCTTCATCTTTTGAAATTTTCCTCAGGCCTTCCGCAATGGAATCTATAGAAAAAGGATTTACCAGCAGCGCAGAACCATCGGCAACTTCAGGCATGGAAGTTACATTGGAGGTGATTACCGGACAATGACATTGCTGTGCTTCCACAATAGGAATTCCAAAACCTTCAAAATAAGGAATAAACGTAAGAGCCAGTGCAGCACCATACAGATGTTTTAATTCCACATTGCTTACCCTGCCTGTAAAAATTACATCTTTTTTAAATTGCATCTTTTTATAAGTGTGATAAATTTCATCCGTGCTCCAGCCTTTTCGCCCCACAATCATAAGTTTTATATCTTTATCGTCTCTCAGCTTAAACTGATCAAATGCTTTGAAAAGATTCACAATATTTTTTCTGGGCTGAATAGCCCCGACGAAAATAAAATAATCACATCCTTTGGCATAAATCTTTTTTGTTTCCTTCTGCTTATTATGACTGATAGCTTCATAAATTTCATCTGCACCATTATACACCACATCAATCTTGTCCGGATGAATTCTATAGTTTTTTATCAGATCTTCTTTAGAATATTCGGATACTGTCGCAATGCGCTTCGCTTTGTCAGCATATTTTGGTGTATATCGCTTATAATATTTAAGAGCCAGTTTGTCCAGGTCTTTGGGGTAATGCTCAAAGGCAATATCATGAATCACTATGGATGTAGGAACCTTTGTGCGCAATGACATAAATCCATCCGGTGACAGGAAAAGATCAGGCTTATGAACTTGAAAGATTAAGGGCAAAGAAACTTCAAACCATGTATACCAAAGCATCGGATGTCTTGCAGGCGGAGGAATAACCAGTGGTTTAATATTCTTATCAAAAATAAAATCCTTGTGATAAGGCCTGTCAAATAAGAAAATAAATTTATGTTCAGGATGCTTACGGGTAATATATTTCATAGTCTCGAAAGTAAACCATCCGATACCTTCGAGCTTATCTTTAATTAAAAATCTTGTATTTACTGCAATCTTCACCTTATTTCTTTTTTAAGATACTTCTGATATTGCCTGTATTAACCATATACGTAAATATCAATAAAAATATTCCGGCAATTATAGTGTTTACATACCATGCCATCGGCAATAAATTTAATGTATAAAACACCAATAGTAAAATAAGTATTGTTACACTTAACTTAATAGTAGTTGCACCCGGTATTGCGATTATTTTACGCTTGCTGATATACACTATATATAATATTGAAATAAATATGCTACTGAATAAGGTAGCAAAGGCTGAAGCGATTGGTCCATATTGAGGAATAAAAATAAAATTTAAAATGATATTTATCAGAATACTTACCATCACCATTTTGCTCACTTGCTTTTCATGACCAGTAGCATTTAAATAAGTACCGTAAACGGCAAACATCCCCTGAAAAATCGCTGAAATGAAAAGGACTTTTAGAATCTGTGTCATAGTAGCTATTTCCTCACTGCTGCTGTTCTCAAAAAGCCAGAATAATTTTTCCCCGTAAAAGAAAATAAATACTCCTACAAATATCATAGGGATGGCACATAGAATTTTCCCTGTTTCAATAAGCTTTCTTTGTTCGGAAGGGTTTTTATGATGATGAGCAAACTTAGCAAAAAATATAGGCAGCACAGTCCACAAGTACATCATAAACGCGTCAAGCCAGCGATAGGCGCCCGCATATAACCCGGCATATTTCTGTCCGTTGACCCCTCCTAACCTTTCCAGCATTACCATATCTACTCTTTCATTTACCGCATACAAAATGCCTATCAACGCAAAGGGCAGACTTAACTTTAAAACTCCTTTGAGGTATGGGAAATCAATAGCAGGTTTTATCCAGCCATAGTTTTTCAGAATTACAATGTAAAAGATGAAGAATGTTATTGCCGAAGAAAGCAAAACAGAATAGATAAAAGAGGAAAGAGTAATTTCACGACTGAGCAAAAAGACCACTACGATAATCAGAAAAACTTTATCCGCTACACTGGCAAAGGCATCTGTAGCAAAATGCTGATTGGCCTGAAAATTAGAACGGAAAAAATAGATTGTCTGAAGCAAGGCCTGGGCAAAACTCAGGATAAGAAGATAGTATATTTTATCGCCACGATAACCAAGCAGAAATCCTACTCCTACCATCATAAGAGGATATAAAATACAAAGGCATAGCTTCACAGCAAATGTATTGGAAAAAAATGTATTCAGCCCGGTTTTGTCACTGGCCAGTTTCTTTGCTGCAAACACATTAATCCCAAGGTCAGAAATATTAACAAAAAGAAACCCCAGGGAAAATAAAGCGGCATATATTCCATACTCTTCGTGCGAAATACGATCCTGCACTTTAAAATCAGTCAGCAGCCAGAGAGGCTTAACCAGCAGGTTCAGTACGATGATGAAGCCGATATTTTGAAAGAGATTTTTGATAATTCTGAATTTAGGGGGAGAAAATAATAAGAAAATTGTAAAAATTAGATATTTAAATTTTAAATGACTGAACCATAGGGTATAATAATACAGAATAAATTTCGTTAGGAGGCAATAATTAAGACATTTAAGCAATTTTTATATAACTTAGCCGCCTCTTTGAGTTTTTAAACAAATGACAAATCAAGATAGCCTAACTGATTTAATCAGGATTTTTATTCGCTGGAAGAAGACAATTTTAATCATCACTATTACTGCAGCCATCGGAAGCGCAGTGATATCTTTCCTGCTTCCAAAATATTATAAATCTACTGTCATATTTTATCCCTATAACCTCAAGGGTCTTGATCCTAAAAATATACTTTCAAATGAAGCCTCCGATGTATTCGGCACCAAGGACGATGGGGAGAGAATGCTCCAGATGGGTAAGTCAAAAGAGCTGGCCACTTATATCATTCAAAAATTTGATCTGTATAAAAGATACGATATAGACACTGTGGACAATGAACTAAAAGAATACGAAGTACAGGAAGAATTTGAAGACAATTACAAAGTCATAAAAAATGATATTGGAGCTATTGAAATTACTGTCTTCGATAAAGACCCCAAAATAGCAGCAGACATTGCCAACGAAATGGTGAGCCAGATCAATATTTCCAATAAGAAATCTATTATTGAAAATAACTCCAAGCTCTATGCCATCATGAAAGATAAACTTGATGCTAAGTTTAAGGAACTGGAGCTAATGTCCAACTCCATTAAAAATCTTCAGAAAGAGAATATCAACCCCAACGGCATGAATCAAAGCATGTTGAACCTGAATGAGATTGATGTTAAACTCACAGAAAAGATTACGCAAAGCCTCGACATAAAAGAAAGATATGAAGAGGTAACTGCAATGTTAAATACAGATTTCAATACAATTTTTCTGGTAGAGAAAGCTACCCCAGCCGTAAAAAAATCAAAGCCGGTCAGATGGCTTATCGTTGCAGCCAGCACTTTCCTCGCTTTCTTTCTTTCCGTCATTGGAATATTATTTATTGAATTTTATAAAAACAATATTTCTCCCACTTTGAGAAATGAAGTCTGAAATTGGCAAAATAGATTTTAACAAAAAACTATTTCTGGCTTTTGCCATTATTCTTCTGTTGTCCATTGGGACAGCATTTTACAAAGACAAATTATTTATCCTGGCATTACCAGCCATTATCCTTTTCACATTTATTCTTTTCATCAACTACAGGCTGATCTATTATCTGCTTATTTTATCGGTACCGGTTTCCATTCACTATTCTTTTACAGGTTTCTCTATTGACCTTCCCTCTGAACCATTGATGTTATGCTTTACTTTATTATTTCCGGTAGTTTTTTTATTAAACCATAAACAATTTAATTTTCTCAAACACCCAGTCATACTACTTATACTTGTTCAGCTGATATGGATGATCTTTTGCAGTTTCTTTTCAGTAGCTCCGGCATTGTCCATTAAATACCTTTTTGCGAAGGCCTGGTTTATTATCCCTTTTGTATTCTTCACCTGTTATTTTTTACAAAAGCCTACTGATTTTAAAAATATTTTCTGGTTATTCCACCTGCCGCTGATAATAGTTTGCCTCTATACTCTGTTGCGTCACAGTATGCTGGGGTTTTCATTCGAGACAGCCAACAAGCCTATGAATCCATTCTTCCATAACCATGTTCTATACTCAAGTACCATTGCTATGTTTATTCCCTTTGTACTTGCAGCACGGAACTGGTATGCAAAAAATTCTGCGCAGCGGTTCTTTATCAATATCTCTCTGCTGATTTATATTATAGCCATTGCTTTCTCTTATACCAGAGCTTCCTGGCTTGCCGTAGGATTGATTATACCTGTTTATTTTATTATGCGGTTAAACATGACTAAGCTGGCTTTAACAGTAATCGGAGTGATGATAGCCGGAAGTATTATTTATTTTAATTATCAGAATAAATACCTAGAATATGCCATTACTTATAAAAGCGTAGTTTTTCATAAAGGAAATATAGAAAAACATCTTCAGGCCACTTATGAAATGAAAGATGTATCGGGAATGGAACGAGTATACCGCTGGCTGGCTGCACAGAATATGATCAAAGAAAATCCGGTGGTGGGAACAGGGCCGAATACTTTTTATCCTGAGTATAAAAAATATTCCATCAATGCCTTTTATACTTATGTAAGTGATAATCCGGAAAAATCCACTACGCACAATTATTTTCTTATGATATTCTGCGAACAGGGTTTTATAGGCTTTGTATTATTTACAATACTATTTATAGTGTTACTCATCAAAGTCACCAATATTTATACAGCATCCAAAAATAATGAGATCAAACCTCTGGCCATGGCTTCCGGATTATCCTTATTTATACTTCTTTTACATCTTATGCTGAATGATCTGATCGAAACAGACAAAATTGGCAGCCTGTTTTTTATAACTACTGCACTGATTATAAAACTGGATATGTGGAGCAAAAAAGAAAAAGAATCAGATCACGATATTCTGCAAGTAAGATAGGTTATATCATCTGGAAAATTTTTCTTGCCTTTAAAGTCCACCAGCTTTGCATGCAACTCACTATGTATTTCTTTAATGTCTTTGGAATACCTCTTTTCCAGAAAACCTTGAATACCATTTAAACCAAACTCTTCCTCTTTTTCATTGGAGGTTTCAGTAAGTCCGTCGGTATAGGCAAATAACAAAGTGGAATTATCCAGCTTGATCACTTCTTCTTCTATAAATGGAAGTTTATCAAAGGCGCCAAGCACGGTAGTTCCTTTTTCCAGAATCTCCATTTTCTTATTTCCTTTCACCAGGATAGGAGGATTGTGCCCGGCATTGATGTATCTCATGGATTTATTTTCGAGATCAAACAACGCAATAAAAAAAGTAATGAACCTTTCCCCTTTTGCATTATTCTTAATCACAAAATTCAATTCATGAATTATCTCTTTAAGATCGGTCGTCTGCCGGATGAGCGTTCGGAGAGATGCCTGAAAATTAGACATCAGCAAGGAAGCAGGTATTCCCTTGCCGGAAACATCTGCTATGCCTACTACAAATTTATGGTCGTCTAACCTGATATAATCATAATAATCCCCTCCTACAGATAAGTGAGGCAGGTAGGTTGCATGCATTTTTAAATTGGAAGTGTAAGGAAGTTCTTTAGGAAACAACATGGTCTGAACTTCCCGGGCAATCTCAAGCTCTTTTCTTAAAGCTTCCTGCTGAAGTTCTTTTCTCGCCAGCTTTTTATTCTCGATTGCTACAATAAGTATGCTGGTGAATGTCTGCACAAAAGAAGTATCCGTAATTGCATTCTCATGATCGCCACTCAAAAAAACATAAGCAAGAGATTTGTCTTTATGAGCAATAGGAATAATTATTTCAAATTCCCCAAACTCGGGTAAGCTATTTTCAATCTGGGAAATGCTTTTGATTCCCAGCACTTTCTCACCGGGCTGAATGGTTTTATAATCCTTCTCCGTTCCGTAATTTACTTTGCAACTCCACTCTGTATCTTGTACATACAAAGCAAGTTTTTTTATGTGCAGACTTGCAATAGTGGTGAAGTGATAAATTTTATAAAGTGATTCTTCCGGAAGGTTTGAGTTGATTGCCTGGGTAATTTCAAGGAGAGAAGTAAGCTCCATCTCTCTTAAATGCAGCTGCTTTTCAATCTCAGGGTTTACCATTTCACTGCAGTTTTTGGATCGTATGCATCCCGCAATCCATTACCAAGAAGGTTGAAAGCAAGTACCATTAAGCTGATGGCAATACTTGGTAAAATAACAAGATATCCTCCATCGACTTCCCAATTGGAATAATACCCTTCATTTACCATCATTCCCCAGCTGGTCATCGGAGGCTGAACTCCAAGGCCGAGAAAACTCAAGCCTGCTTCAATAAGAATAGCCGATGCAAAATTTGCAGTAGCGATTACAATAAGAGGCCCCATGATATTGGGAAGAATATGAACAAAAATTATCCTGAGGTTTCCTATTCCCAGCGCGCGCGCGGCTTCTACAAATAATTTTTCTTTTATGCTGATGATTTGTCCTCTCACTACGCGGGCAACATCAACCCACATAGTCAAACCTACAGCGATGAAGGCAACAAATACTCCTTTGCTTTCAAGTACAAGGCTGATGGCTATAATTAACATAATGGCCGGAATAGACCAGACCACTGTCATAAGCCACATAATGACTTTATCAATGTTACCGCCAAAGAAACCTGCCAATGCACCCAGTGTCACTCCTACAAACATGGCAATCAATACGGATATGAATCCGATGGAAAGGGAAATTCTTGTCCCGAATAAAAGTCTGCTTAAAATATCTCTTCCCCCTTTGTCGGTTCCTAAAAGGTATTTTCTTTTTTCCACGTTGGTTTCCCAGAATTCTTTTTCCAACTGATCTCTGGTGATCATTCCGACATTTTCATTGACATCAAGATATGTTGCATTGTTGCTTTTAACCTTGTAGTTCTTACCGGAAGGGTCGCTGAATTTTTTTGACTCCCCTACATAAATCGGTTTTACAGCTGTGATAAGATCAATGGATTCAATATGCTTTTTATTATACAAAGTATAGTAAACCTTCCAGCCTTTCACGTAGATAGTATCAACAGGTTCGATCTTAAATTTATTTTCTTTACCCAGATACATTGCTTCCAGAAATCCCGGATCATCAATCTTTCTGTGTATCCGCTGCTTTAAAATAGTCGCTTCAAATCCTATAGGTTTTTTCTTAATAAGAGCTGAGCCGTCATTTGCATAAGGAGTATCGTCGGGCATGATGGAATAGCCAAGCAAGGCTATCAGGTGAGCAATAACAATCACCACCAGGCCGAACATAGCAGGTTTATTCTTAAGGAGTCTTTTCCTTACCAGGTAAGATGGGGTTCTGATATTTTTTTTCTCTTTCTTCATTCCCGCTTATCACTTATATCATATGATGGGTCATTATTTTTTTATTATTATTTTATCGGCTGTTATGAGCAAATAAACCCTCTTTAGTAGCAAGATAATTATAATTTTTATATTCAGTTTTAAATTGGCTCAAATCTTCAACTTCCTCTTCTGTAACCTTATACAGACATTTAACCCAGCCTTTTTTAATCAACTTAACCAGTTCCTCGATTATATCGGCTTCATTCCAATCCAGCTCCTTTTTAAGCTCTTCAAAAGGTACGGTAAAGTAGAGTAAGTCTAATATTTCAAATTCTTTGTCAGTCAAAACTTTACATTGTTTAATGTTCTGCCTTTCCACTCGTAACATCCTCTTAAACCTGCCAGCGCAAAGTATATTACATAAAGCGGATAAATCACCTGCAATATCAAAAAGGGAATAAACTTGATTCTGCCGCCTAAAAAAAGGCTTACTCTATTCAAAAATACAAATTCAACAATCATTTTTATGAGCAATTGCTCGGCAAAAAGCACTTCCGGAAGCAGCCCACATAAACAAAATACAAAAAATAACGGAATGGAAAAATTGATCAGAAATATAAATACCGCCAATACTTTAATATTGATCACTTTATAAAATGACCACTTGCTTGCCCACCTTACCCGCTGATTTTTAAAATCCTTTAAGGTCTGGATGGCTGGGGTATAAACTATAGCCTCTTTTCCTTTCAGAAATACAACCTTCCCTGGAAATGCTGCTGAAATTTTATGCATTAAAAATTCATCATCTCCTGAGGGCACTGCTTCATTACCCTCATATCCTTTTACTTCATAAAAGGCTTTTTTTTCAAAGGCAAGGTTGGCACCATTGCACATATTGGGGATTCCCAGTTGCAGACAGGCCGCTCCTGATCCTATAAGGCTGGCGAATTCAATTTTCTGTATCTGCGTAAACAGGTTTTCCTTTTCAATAAATGTTACCGGACCAATAATCATGGTGGCCTTATTTTTAATATAGAAATCCTGAATAGCATTTATCCAGTCCGGCCCGACAGTGCAATCACCGTCGGTAGTAATGATCAGATCACCTTGAGCTTCTTCAATGGCTTTCTCAATTGCTTTTTTCTTGCCAGATGCACCATTCATTGCACTCAGCGATAAAAGTTTTACTTGCAATTCCGATCTGTCTGAAAAAGATTTTACCAGTGCAGCAGTGTGGTCTGTGGAATGATCATCAGCTACTATCACTTCAAATTTCCTTAATGGATAACTCTGAAGTTCCAGGTCTTTCAACAGATGAAGAATTCCGGCCTCTTCATTTCTAACCGCAATCACCACAGAAATAAATGTGGTTTTATCAGATGTCTTGTCTGTAATAAACCTGGGTATGCTTACCCATCCCATAAGTAAAACGAGTACAAATAAAACGTAAAGAGTAGTAAGTATCAGAAAAATATAAATCAAGGCCGTGTGAAAAGTTTAAGTTTAAAAATCAGGAACAGACCAAGAACGGCCGGCATCAGGATATTGATGAACCATAAACTCAGGCTGCTGAAAATCACCTGATCAGATGCGATCATAAAAAAAGAAAAGAAATAAACCGCCGCTGTCTCCCTTACCCACAGATCAAATAAAGTTGGAATAACTGATTTGGCGAGGAATATAAAGTTTACGCCCAGCAATAAGATATCGACTCTGGAAGAAACCCCTGCAAAATAAAGTATGAACACAAACTGTGCAGAGAAAACGATATACCTTGCAAGCGACAACGCCAGCACAAATAATAATTCCCGGAAGCTATATTGTGAAATTATTTCAACATAAGGATATACTTTCTTCAATACGCTGATCTCTTTCAGTATTAATAAAACTCTGTGATGAAATAAAAGCAGGAAAAGAAAAATAAGATTAGTGATAATTATAAAAAAGAGAAAGATGGTATTGAAAAAAATATCGATCTGCTGCACTCTGTAAATAATAAAAATTAAAGAGGCGCTTCCGCAGACAAGAGTAATGTAGAACTGAGAAATTCTGCTTATAAAAACTGCTCCCAGCCCTTTTGCTCTTTCAGGATTATTCAATTGCAAAATTCTGCCTGCATAATCCCCCAAACCCATGGGAGTGGCAAAACCCATAGCTACTCCTGTGAGAATACCACGATAGGATCTCAGGAATGAGACCTTTTCAATTTTCTGAGTAAGATACTTCCATTTCCAGGCTTCCAGCGCCCAGTTTACAGGAAAAAGCAGCAGCGGTAATAAAATAAACCAACCATATTTTTGAAAAATCGTCCCGATAAAAATGAGAAAATCATCATAGAGCTGATCTTTGTTCTGAAGCACGAAAAAAATATAAATGGAAAGGCTTACGAATATCAGTATCTTGAGTGCAAGCGAAAGAAGGGCGTTATTTCTAGTTTTTTTCAGACTGAATATGTGGTTATATTGCATTAATGAATAATAACGAAAAAATTTCGAAAGAGAAAATAATTTTAGGAGTTGACCCTGGTACCAGTGTTATGGGATACGGAATAATAGTGGTGAAGGATTCGAAATTAAAGCTCATCCAATATGGCGTGATTCATCTGGATAAATATAAAGAGCATTCCATAAAGCTCAGCAAAATTTTCGAGAGAGTGCTTCAGCTGATCGACGAATACCACCCGGATGAGATGGCCATTGAAGCGCCGTTCTTTGGAAAAAATATACAATCTATGTTAAAATTGGGAAGGGCTCAGGGCATAGCCATTGCTGCTGCCATTTCCAGGGAAGTGCCTATTGTAGAATATTCGCCAAAAAAAATAAAACAATCTGTAACAGGAAATGGAAATGCCTCCAAAGAGCAGGTGGCGGCCATGCTGGGGAGATTGTTAAATTTTAAAGATATTCCTAAATTACTCGACGCTACCGATGCCTTAGGCGTTGCAGTGTGTCATTATTTTCAAAATGGAAAAGTAAAGACAAAATCCAAAAGCTGGGATTCTTTTCTGAAAGACAATCCTGATAGAGTCAAGTAATTGAATATTTAAAAATATGAGAAGTTGGAAGTTTGAGGTTAGAAATCTAACTTCCAACTTCTGATCTCTAATTCAAAACCACATCCCTATGGAAATAGTATTAAAAGAAATAAACGAAATTCCGGAGAAAGCGGAAGTTTGCCACGAACATACCAAAAGCCTTGTGCTGCCTTTTCGCGTTCCATACCTTGGAATGGGTTCTTCTTATTACGCAGCGCTGACTTTAAAATACCAGGGATTCCAGGTACAGCCTGATATTGCTTCTGAGTTTTACAATTACCTTGCTCCCAATAAAAAACATCCGCTCGGAGTATTGATCTCTCAATCGGGCCGAAGTTCTGAAACACTATGGTGCAGGGAATTATTTGATCGCTATATTGCCATTACCAATTACGACGACAGCCCTCTTGCCAGCAGTCAGAATATGGAGAAAAAAATTCTTCTGAATGCAGGTACTGAAGAAGGTTCCTCCACCAAGACATATATCAACACACTCATCACATTGTATAATGGATTTGGGATAGACACAAGGCCTGCGATCAACATGCTGAAACAACACATTGGAACCTATGAAGCATGGGGAAGAGAAACTGCAGACAGGTTATACAATTTATTACAGAAAAAGGCATTGAAAGGATTTTACATTATTGCCAATGGACCTAATATTCCTACCGCATACCATGGTTCAATTATTTTAGCAGAATCAACCAAGGTGCCTTTTCAGGCAATGGCTCTTTCCCAATATGACCACGGACCGAAAGAAACAGCCGATGGAAGCTTTGTAATAGTAATTCATACCAACGGCCCTGCCAACGACCGCACACAAAAACTGGTAAAGAAAATTTCAGATGCAGGCGCAGAAACACAGGTGCTGGAACAGCTGAATCTTCAGGAAAAATATTCGCCGGTAACCTCTACTGTGGCCCTTAGTTATTTCATGCATTTCCTGTCAGAGAGATTGGGAATTGAAAAAACTTTTGTGGTGGGAAATAAGATTACAGAAGTATAATTTGATTAAAAGGTTACAAAGTTTTAAAGTTCTAAAGTTAGCTATAAAATAACTTTCTAACTTTTAAACCTTACAACTTTCCAATTATTTCAAATAAGATCGGATTTTCTGCGCTGTCTCTTCCAGCACTTCTTTGGAAACCGTAAGTTTTGGACGGGTAAAATTAATATCATTCATGGTATTCAAAGGAATAATATGAATGTGCGCATGAGGAACTTCAAGCCCTATTACTGAAACCCCGATTCGCTTGCAGGGCACAGCCATCTCTACTGCTTTCGCTACTTTTTTACTGAAAAGATGTAGTCCTGTAAAAAGCTGATCATCGATATCGAAGATATAATCAATTTCTTTTTTGGGAATTACCAGCGTGTGACCTATGGCTAAAGGAAAAACATCCAGGAAAGCCAGATAATTTTCATCCTCTGCAATTTTGTAACAGGGAATTTCACCATTAATGATTTTTGTAAATATGCTGGCCATTATCTTGAGATCTCAAGAACTTCAAATTCTAATTTTCCGGCAGGAACTTCGATGTAAGCGGTATCTCCTTTTTCTTTTCCAAGCAGTCCTTTTCCTATAGGAGACTTAACCGAAATTTTATTGCTTTTCAGATCAGCTTCTTCTTCGGCAACCAGTGTATATGAAATAGTAGCACCGGTTTTTTTATTTTTAATTTTCACGGTAGATAAAATAGATACTTTCGAAGCATCAATGGTAGACTCGTCTAATATCCTTGCATTAGCCAATAGTTCCTCAAGCTTGGATATTTTTAATTCAAGCAAACCCTGTGCATCCTTGGCAGCATCGTATTCAGCATTCTCACTCAAATCACCCTTGTCTCTGGCTTCAGCAATTTGCTTAGCCATATCTGACCTGCCTTTAGATTTAAGCATATTCAGTTCGTCCTGAAGCTTCTTCAATCCTTCTGCAGTATAGTAAGTGACTTTACTCATATTAAAATTTACTTTAACAAATACAATAAAAAAAAACGGCTTTGCTAAACCGTTCTGTTTCAATTATTAAATCAAAATTAAGAAAAAAGTTTTATAAAATCAAATCTGATAAAATCAGGAATTTATAACATTCCTGATCTTTGCAACGAGCACTTCATTTATTCTCACGTACGATTCATGAGTCCAGCCTCCCACATGCGGGGTCATCAATACTTTATCTGATTGTGCAAGAAAATTGAAAGCTTCTTTCTGCTCCGGAGTGAGCGTTGATAATTTTTCATTTTCAAGTACATCCAGCGCTGCTCCTTTTATTCTTCCTTCCTTCATCAGTGCCACCAGGTCTTTCAGCACCAGTATCTCTCCCCGTGCGGTGTTTATAAGCCAGAAATCTTTTTTGAAATTTTTAAGATATGAAAAGTCAACCAGACGCTTTGTTTCATCTGTAAGCGGTATATGAAATGAAACAAGATCAGCGCGTTCATAAATTTCTTCAAGGCCTGATTCTTTTACGCATTCATCGGAAAAACCGGAAAGGTATTTATCGTATGCCAGCACATTACAGCTAAATGCTTTCAACCGTTTTGCTACCGCCCTTCCCATGTATCCATACCCGATAAGGGCAATGCATTTTCCCATTAATTCAAATCCTCTGTTCCCCTCTCTTTCCCAGATTCCTTTTTTTACTTCTCTGTCAGAAATATGAATACGGTTCAGTAAAGTCAGAATCATCGCTACGGTATGTTCTGCCAGTGCATCCATGTTTCCTTCCGGAGCATTGATAAGCTCAATATTTCTTTCCTTCACTTCTTCCACATTGATATTATCCACACCTGCTCCTGCCCTGGCGATGAATTTTAAATTCTTCGCCTTTTTAAGCAATTCTTTATGGATTCCTATTTTACTTCTTAATATCAAGCCAAAATAATTTTCTATAATACCTTCAACTTCATCTTTTGTTATTTTAGGTCTATAGTCTGCCTCTACGCCGATTTTTTCCAGCATGGGAATAATAGATGGATGCATCTCATCAATTATGAGGCAAATATTTTTCATATACAGATTATGAGTTAAAAAGCAGATGTGCTACTAAAAAATAAACCCCCAGTCCTAACAAGTCATTGGCTGTAGTAATAAAAGGTCCTGACGCCAATGCCGGGTTGAAACCAAATTTATCCAATATTACCGGTGTGATCGTCCCCATCAAGGAAGCAAGCATTACCACACTGAACAATGCAATGGAAACGATGATAGCTATTTCATTTTTTTCTCCGATTAACATATTGAATAAGAAAACGATGGAAGAAATGGCGATTCCGTTAATCAGGGCAATTAAAAAGCCTTTGAATAACTTCTGAAGATTAAAATTGTTAATTGAATTTTTATTCGCCAGCGCCTGCACCACCACAGACGAAGATTGTATACCTACATTCCCTCCGGTAGCTGTAATCAATGGAATAAAAAATGCCATTGCAGGAACCAGGCTTATGGTACTTTCAAACAAACCCAGGAACCTTGCTCCTAAAATTCCTCCACTCATACCAATAAGCAGCCAGGGCAATCTTGCCCAGGACATTCTCCAGACGTTGGCATCTTCTTCTGTGCTTTCAGAAATACCAGCCATGGCCTGCATGTCTAATTTGGCTTCTTCTTTAATTACGTCCACCACGTCGTCAATCGTAATCCTTCCCAACAATTTTCCATGCACATTTACAACAGGAATTGCCTCGATGTCATACTTTTCCATAATCTGCGCTACTTCTTCTGCCTCTCTGTATGATTCGACATAATGAATATCCGGTTCGTAAATATCAGCTATTAAAGTATCTTCATCTGCCAGCAACATTTTTTTAAGAGAAACTATTCCCAACAATTTTTCGTGGTCGTCTACCACGTATACATAAAAAACCTTCTCTACTTTTTTAGATTGTCTCCTTATCTCTTCAATGCATTGTGTAACCGTCCAGTTTAAATTGGCTTTTACCAATTCTTTTTGCATCAAACCTCCTGCAACATCTTCCTCATAATGTAAAAGCTCGCGGATGTGATCGGCCTTCTCCTGGTTTTTAATAAAAGCAATTACCTCTTCTCTTACAGGTATCGGCTGCTCATTCAGAATATCCACCGCATCATCCGAATCAATATGCTTGAAATACCAAGCAATCTCATCAGGAGAAAAATTCTTTAAAAGCTTTTTTCTGATTTCACCTTCCAGGTCACGGATGATCTCTGCTCCTAATTCCCTATCCAGGCAATTCAGTAAATATTCTGATTCTTCTATATCGAGCTCTCCTATTACCGCAGCAATATCTGCCGAATGCAGTTCTCCCAGTGTCTGATTAATATAATCGACATTTTTGGAAGCAATTGCTTCCTTGATCTGATCCAGATATTCCTGTGTTAACTCGAACTGCATTTAATTGCCCGCCTCCTGAATTAGTAATGTTAATTGAATAAAATCTTCTACAGATAGTTGCTCAGCCCTCTTGTCCAGAACGGATTCCTGATTAAGTTGCTGCGGCAAATTAAGCCTTTTTAAGGCATTCCTCAAAGTCTTCCTCCTGTTTTGAAATCCCTGCTTCACTACGGTTTTAAATAATACCTCATCGCAGGGAAGCTTGTCTCTTTTATTCCTTCTTAAACGTATTACTCCCGACTTTACTTTTGGTGGAGGTTGAAACACATGCTCATGCACTGTAAACAAATACTCTATATCATAATAGGTTTGTAAAAGCACACTCAATATCCCATAGGTTTTATTGCCATGCTTTGCCGCCAGCCGTTCTGCTACTTCCTTCTGGATCATCCCTACCACTTCCGGAATCTGATTCCTGTGATCGATTACTTTAAAAAATATCTGGGAAGAAATATTATAGGGAAAGTTACCGATCACCGCAAAGGCATTTTTAAAATACTGATCGGGATTTATTTTAAGAAAATCCCCCTGAATAATATGTCCTTCCAATTGAGGAAAGTGCTCATTTAAATATTCTATCGATTCTCTGTCGATCTCTATCAGATACAAGCCTGTATCTTTTTTTTGAACCAGAAATTCGGTTAAAACACCCATTCCCGGTCCGACCTCGAGTACTTCCCTGTAATCCTGGTGCCCGCTGAGTGATTCCACAATTTTTGCCGCAATATTTTTATCCTTCAAAAAATGCTGTCCCAGATGTTTTTTAGCTCTTACAGGTTTCATAAATCAAAGGTAGGATAATTGAGCAAAAAGCCGTAAAAATTGCAAGTAATTAAAGCTTTATAAATATTTTAACGGAAGAGTTTACCTTTTCCTTTTCCACCGTATAAATATTCAAACGCTCGTAATACAGTCATAGTAGATAAAAGTTTAGGTTAAAAGAAAAAGCCCCCGTTCTCAGGGGCTTTTTTTATTTATATCTCCCCTATAAGATGAGCCCGCCGATTTACAGACCAGATTTGAATAATTAAAAAATCAAATCTTAATTTAGAATCATTAAATTTGAATTTTAAAAAAGTTATTAGAATGCTTACATCCATTGAAATATCAAAGAGTCTTTCCGAAAAAGACCATACTGTTATCATTCTGCATAAAGAAAGTGATTTAAAACACTATTTAAAAAAAGCAGAAGAAATAGAATATGTTAAAAAAAAGCTGCAGGATTTTTCTATTGTATTTTTAAATCAGCTTTACAGGAACGTTTACTTTGTAAAAGAAAAAGACCACACAGATTTATATAAAAAAAATGAAGCCCTGAGAAAAACAGGCTGCGAACTTTCTTCTATCTGCAAAAAAGAAAAGATCAGAAATATTTATCTGACGGGAAATAAAGAAGAAGTATTACTGGCAGCAGAAGGCTTACTGCTAGGCGGATATGAATTTCTAAAATACAAGTCCAAAAAAGAAACCGTTGCACTTGAAACAATCACCCTGGTCGCGGAGAAAATTTCAAAAGAAGCAGTGCATGAACTGGAAAATCTGATCGAAGCCACCTTCATGGCAAGGGACCTGGTAAATGAACCAGTAGTTTTTTTAAATGCAGAACAGTTCAGCGAGGAGATTAAAAAAGCAGGGAAAGAAGGCGGATTTAAAGTTGAAGTATTCAGCAAATCTAAGATCGAAAGCCTGAAGATGGGCGGATTGCTTGGTGTAAACAAAGGCAGTGTTGACCCTCCCGCTTTCAATGTACTGGAGTACAAACCGGCAAAAGCAAAAAATAAAAAGCCTTATATACTGGTGGGAAAAGGAGTAGTGTATGACACTGGAGGTCTTAGCCTGAAAGACACCGCCTCTATGGATAAAATGAAATGCGATATGGCCGGCGGCGCTGCTGTAACAGGTGCTATGTATGCTATAGCCAAAAACAAACTCCCTATATATGTGATCGGACTTATACCTGTGACAGATAACAGACCCAATGGAAATGCTATTACTCCGGGAGATGTGATAACCATTTCCAATGGGAAAACAGTAGAAGTATTGAATACCGATGCCGAAGGAAGATTAATATTAGCAGATGCGCTTTCTTATGCATCACGCTATAAACCGGAACTTGTAATTGATCTTGCTACCCTCACAGGGTCTGCAATGCGAGCAATTGGAAAAGAAGGGATAGTCTTTATGGGCAATGCGCCGAAAAAAGTAAAGCATGAACTAATGGAAAGCGGCGATGATGTATATGAAAGACTGGTAGAGTTTCCATTATGGGAAGAATATGGCAAACAGCTTGAATCTGATATTGCAGATATTAAAAATATCGGCGGCATGGATGCCGGCGCAATCACTGCGGGTAAATTTCTTGAACACTTTGTTGATTATGACTGGCTTCATCTCGATATTGCGGGATCTGCCTTTTTAACCGGCACAGACAGCTATCGTTGTAAAAACGGTACAGGAGTAGGAGTCAGGCTTTTGTATAACTTCTTTAAAAAAATAAATTAATGGGATTTTTAAATAACACCGCAGAAAAACCTGTTATCGGTATCACTACGGGAGATTTTAACGGGATCGGGCCAGAAATAATTTTAAAAACGGTTTCAGATGCCCGAGTACTTAAAATATGTACTCCTGTTATTTATGGTTCCTATAAAATTTTTGCCAGGTATAAAAAACTCATACCTACTGAAGAAGTAGTATTCAATTCTGTGAAAGCAGCCGACCAGCTCAATCTGAAAAAAGCAAATATCATTACCTGCTGGGAAGATGATTTCGAAGTCAATCCCGGAAAAGTAGATGCACAGGCAGGTAAATGTGCCTTCATATCTTTATCTAAAGGTACTGAAGATGTAATAGCCGGAAGAATTGATGCTTTGGTCACAGCTCCTATCAATAAACATAATATACAAAGCGAAGAATTTAAGTTTCCGGGCCACACTGAATATTTAACAGAAAAAGCAGGCGCCAAAGACAGTCTCATGCTGATGGTTACCGAGGACCTGAGAGTTGGAGTGGTAACAGGTCACATTCCGCTTTCAAAAGTAAAAGAGTCTATTACCAAAGAAAGACTGGCCGCTAAGGTTAATCTCCTTTATAAATCATTAAAAAACGATTTCGGAATTTCAAAGCCAAAAATTGCTGTACTGGGACTTAATCCGCATGCCGGAGAACAAGGAATGCTGGGGCAGGAAGAACAGCAGATCATTACACCATTAATAGAGGAATTAAAGGAGAAAGGAATCCTGGTATATGGCCCTTTCCCTGCAGATGGCTTTTTTGGAAAACAACATTTCAGGAAATTTGACGGGGTTCTGGCTCTTTACCACGACCAGGGATTAGCGCCTTTCAAAGCACTGGCATTCGATACCGGAGTTAATTATACTGCCGGTTTACCTTTTATCCGTACCTCTCCCGATCATGGCACCGCATATGATATTGCAGGAAAAAATATAGCCAGTGAGGAATCATTCCGTGAAGCCTTGTACCTGGCATGTGATATTGCCAAAGCCCGGAAACCCGTAGCCTCCAACCACTAACATCCTTATTTATAAGACACTAAAGAGATTGAGGCATGAAGTATGCGATGTGAATGCGGAATAGGAAAAATTATACTTTATACCTCATACTTCCTTAAAATGTCCGATTTGCCCTACAAAAAGCCTGATTTTTGCTAAAAATGTGCTTTCAAAGCCCTTCCATGAACCATTTAAAGTTTTTATTAATTGAAATTATATATTAACTTTGCCGCTTAATTTTGGGGAAGGATGAAAGTCAGGAGACAATTTGATTTGGACATTTTAAAGCTTCGCAATGGCATACATCATTACGGCTTTGATATCGAAGATTCCTTTTTTGAGGAATTTAAGGATAGCTTTATCGAAAAAGGGCGATTGAAAGTAAAGCTAAGTCTGAATAAATCTGAAACACTGATCCAGGCAGAGTTTGAAATTCAGGGACGGGTAGAATTAACCTGCGACAGAAGCCTTGAAAAATTTGATTATTCTGTGGATGTGACAAATCATCTCATATTTAAATATGGGAATGAATTTTCTGAACTGACAGAGGAAATCATCACAATACCGAGAGATTTGCCAACCCTTAACGTAGCTCAATATATATACGAATTTATTGGGCTGGCAGTACCGATGAAAAAGCTTCATCCCAGGTTTCAAAATGAGCAGGGAGAAGAAACGGAGGAAGAAGCAATATTAGTTTATACGACTAAAAAAGAAGGAGACGAAGAGGACGAAGAGACTGAGAATACAGATGAAAAAGAGGTAAAAGATCCTCGTTGGGAAATATTAAATAATTTGAAAAAGAATCTAAATTAAAAAGAAAGACAATGCCACATCCAAAGCGCAGACATTCGAAGACAAGGCGAGACAAAAGAAGAACCCACTACAAAGCTTCTATGCCCACTCTATCTGTTTGCCCTACTACAGGGGAACATCATTTAAGGCACAGAGCTTACTGGCATGAAGGTAAACTTTACTACAAAGGCCAGGTTGTAATGGAAAAAGATGTTTTAGTATAATCATTTTTATGAGAATTGCATTAGATGCAATGGGTGGAGATTATGCACCGGAAGCTATCATCAAAGGTGCATTGTTAGCCAAAAAATCTTTCGCCTCAGATATTGAAATAGTTCTGGTAGGAAAAGAGTCCGTAATACTCTCACACTTAAAAAGTGCTGACAAATCTGCATTTAAAATAATTAATGCGGAGGAAGTTATTGAGATGGGCGAACATCCTACAAAAGCTTTTTCTCACAAGCCCAATTCCAGTATTGTAGTTGGCTTTCATCTTTTACAAAAGAAAGAGGTGGATGCGTTTTGCAGTGCAGGAAATACCGGCGCCATGCTGGTAGGGTCCATGTTTACTATAAAACCTATCGAAGGAATTATCAGACCGGGAATAGCCGGATTTATTCCTAAAGAAAAAGGTGGTTACGGTATTATCCTTGATGTAGGAGCCAATGCAGACTGTAAACCGGAAATGCTGGAACAGTTTGCAGTAATCGGCGCCCTTTATTCAAAATATATTTTTCAGATCGACAATCCACGAGTGGGCCTGATGAATTTAGGAGAAGAGGAAGAAAAAGGAAGCCTTCTTACACAGGCAGCACATCAGCTGATCAAGGCAAACCATAAAGTAAATTTCATAGGCAATATTGAGGGAAGAGATGTATTTAACGATAAAGCAGATGTAATCGTTTGCGATGGATTTACAGGAAATGTTATTCTTAAACTTGCAGAATCTTTTTACGATATCGTCAGCCAGAGAAAATTATCCGACCCTTTTCTTGACCTGTTTAATTATGCAGAAGTCGGAGGATCGCCGATACTGGGAGTAAACGGAAATGTCATCATCGGCCACGGTGTATCATCCCCTTTGGCTATTAAGAACATGCTCAACCTTGCTGTTCAGCTTGTAGAATCTGATATTTCCAATAAAATCAAAAATACTTATAACTCTACAACATCCAATTAAAAATCAATGGGTAAGATAAGAGCTGCAATTACGGGTGTAGGCGGATATGTTCCTGAATATATCCTTACCAATCATGAACTGGAAAAAATGGTAGAGACCAGCGATGAATGGATTCTTACCAGAACCGGTATCAAAGAAAGAAGAATACTGAAAGGCGAGGGCAAGGGAACATCCCACATGGCTGAACAGGCAATTAATGAACTTTTAAAGAAAACTAATACCAATCCTCACGACATAGATCTTCTTGTCTGCTGCACAACTACTCCTGATTTTGTTTTTCCTGCTACAGGTAATATTCTGTGCGATATGTGCGGCTTAAAGAATGCATTCAGTTACGATTTACAGGCTGCCTGCTCAGGTTTTATATTCGGTCTTGTTACAGGAACGCAGTTTATCGAGACTGGGAAATATAAAAAAGTACTTGTAGTCGGAGCAGATAAAATGTCTTCCATTATCAATTATGAAGACAGAACTACCTGCATCATATTCGGAGACGGAGCAGGAGTTGTATTACTGGAACCAGATGAGACCGGTCTGGGTATACTTGATAGTATATTAAGAACTGATGGGGCCGGCGCACAATATCTTTGTCAGAAAGCAGGCGGAAGCCGACGCCCACCTACTGTAGAAAGTGTAATGGCCAAAGAGCATTACGCATTTCAGGAAGGCGCTACTGTATTTAAATTTGCCGTAACCAATATGGCACAGGTAGCAGCAGAGATCATGGAAAGAAATAACCTTTCCTCAGATGATGTAAATTATCTTGTACCACATCAGGCAAATAAAAGAATTATAGATGCTACAGCCGTCAGGATGGGAATAGGAGGAGAAAAAGTTTTAATAAATATTGAGCGATACGGCAATACTACCAATGCTACTATCCCATTGCTGCTATGGGATTTTGAGAAAAAATTTAAAAAAGGAGACAATCTGATTATGGCTGCATTTGGAGGAGGATTTACGTGGGGATCGGTTTACCTGAAATGGGCATATAATTCAAAATAATAATTGACAGTTGACAATATTGTTAATTCTGAAGATTTTTTACAGTGCTTTTTTTAACCAAATAATTAGGTAATTTATTTTTGATTCGTAAATTCGTTTTTCAAAAACTCAGACATGAAAGCTAAAGAAATTCAGGAATTACTAGATTTTATTGCGAACTCGGGGCTGGCAGAAGTAAATATTGAAACGGAGCAATTTAAAATT
>JAIERY010000142.1 GCA_019746425.1 Cytophagaceae bacterium | reverse complement strand
GCTTTCCTGCGCCCCGCAAAGAAGGAGATTCTCATATAGAAGTATTCGTAAAAAAATAATCATATGCTTTCAGTAGTCATTCCATGTTATAATGAATCGCTGAATCTTCCGCATATCGTAGAAGAGTTCAGCAAGTGTATCGGAGACAGAAACGATGTGGAAGTGCTCATTGTAAATAATGGGTCAAAAGACAATTCGAAGGAAGTATTACAGGGAATTCTGAAAAATGATCGGAAAAAATTTTTCAAAGTCGTGGAAGTAAAAGAAAATAAAGGGTATGGTTACGGAATACTTTCTGGTTTGAAAGAAGCGAAAGGAGAGGTGATGGGCTGGACCCATGCCGACCTTCAGACAGACCCTTCCGATGTGATCACTGCCTATAATAAATACCTGGAACTTAATGACCCCAGAGTATTCATCAAAGGAAAAAGGAAGCAAAGAAAATTCCATGCGGCATTTTTTTCCTGGGGTATGGAGATCCTGGCTTCATTTATCCTGGGAAGCTACCTCGACGATATCAATGCCCAGCCGAAAATTTTCAGCAGGGAATTTTATAATAAGCATCTGAGCAAAAATGCGCCTCATGATTTTTCGCTTGATCTGTATGCTCACTATTGGGCCAAACGTTTTGGCAGAATTGTTGACTTTCCTGTTTTTGTATCTGAAAGAAAATTTGGCGAGGCAAAAGGGGGAGGAAGCGTCAGAACCAAGGTTAAATTAATCGCCCGCACCTTCAATTATATTTTTGCCTTCAAACAAAAGCTCATTTCTGATAAGTTCCATTGAGAAATGTTTACCAGCTATTACTGCTTATTGATTTTCAATAGGTTGTATTGTTGTGGACATCTTTTTAACAATCCGCCAAAATCGCCTGTTCTTTTTTAAGAAGAGTGAAAGAGATGGAGGGGATTAAAAATGGAAAAACTAAAGTACCTATGTGCGTTATGCATATTCTTTATATGTAGTCAGTTGAGTTTTGCCCAATACGATTTTGGTTTTAACTGGAATATTGATGCTTACGAAAAGCTTACGTTCGAAGGCCCGAATGGAATGACAATGCCATACCGGCTTTTAAAACCTAATAATTACGATACCACAAAAAAATATCCTCTGGTGCTGATGCTCCACGGAAAGGGAGAAGGCATTGGAGAGGCTTGTACAAATGAGAGAGGCATAAATGTCTGCAATCTCGGATGGGGTGGAAAGTTGCACCTGGATTCTATTAATAAGTACCCCAGCTTTGTAGTTTTTCCTCAGATATATGGCGGCGGTTGGTCAAGCTCCAACGGGAGCGGGATGTATACGGATGATTTGCAACCTCCTTTGCAGAAAACAGTAGCATTGCTGGAATATCTTTTCAAGACTTATAAAATAGATCTGAACCGTGTATCCATTCACGGACTTTCAGGAGGCGGACAGGGAGTATGGGAAATGCTTATGAGGTATCCTCATTTGTTTGCATCAGCATCTCCTCACAGCGCCTCTACAGATAAAAATAAAGCAAACAGAATTTTATACAATCCGGTCTGGACAGTACAAGGCGAAGCAGACGGAAATCCTAAAGCGACAGTTTCCATTACGCTGATGGATGAATTAATAAAGTATGGCAAAAAACCGATCTTTACTTTAAACACAGTAACCGGTGTGCATGACTGGCCAAGCCCGCAAACAACCGAACCGATATATTCACTTTACCCGGGTGAGGGACACGTGGTATGGCCGCATTTGTACAATAGTCCTACCTGGCTTGCATGGATGTATGCGCATAATAAGAATGATATTGTAGTAGTAGGCCGCACCACAATTTCGCCCGGTGAAATTGTAAAGCTCGGAATTTCCGGTGGCTTCGATGAATATGAATGGTCAAACGGCGCCACTACCAATGAAATTTCAGTAAACACAGCAGGTACTTACCGGGTGCGTTTCAAGAGGAAAGCATATTTCTTCAGCGGACCTTCTGAGTGGAGTGAGTGGTCGAATCCTGTTACGATCACCATGAACCCTTCATTGGGTCCTGCGGCAGATGCAGGCAAAGATGTGAAGCTTTTATATCCTGCCAACTCTGTAAAATTAAGAGGCTATGGTTCGGGATCAGGAATAAAATTTAAGTGGACTAAAGAAGAAGGAGGAGTGGCAACGATTTCAGGAAGCACCAGTTCTACTTTGAATGTCACAGAGCTTCAGCCGGGTAATTACAGGTTCAAGCTTACGGTAACAGACAACAACGGAAAATTTACTTCCGATGAAGTGATGGTGGCCGTCACTGCGGCGCCGGGAACTCAGTATGTAGTCAGCTATACTTTGGTGAATGCAGATACTGACAAGGACATAGGGCCGCTGAAAGACGGAGATGTAATTAACTTATCTACTATTTCTGCCCGTAATTTTAACATCAGGGCAAACACAGATCCTGCTACGGTGGGAAGTGTGGTCATGGTATTTGATGATACTACGGTGTATGAGAATACTGCACCCTATGCTTTGTATGGAGGAACTTCGACGAATTATAATGGAAAGCCATTTAAACTCGGACAGCATATACTGAAGTCCACACCATATAAGAGACAGAATGGCGCAGGCACGCAAGGGGTGCCGCTCACTGTGAAGTTTACAGTGACCGACGGCACAGTGCCGCCTCCACCTCCGCCTTCTACGATTGCAGTTGTAAGCTTTACGCTGATCAACGCAGATACAGAAGGTGATATAGGTACGATTAATAATGGAGACAATATTAATCTGAGTACGCTGCCGACAAGAAATATAAATATCAGGGCCAATACAAATCCTGCAACGGTAGGAAGTGTGGTCATGATCTTGAATGGTACACGAAAAGTAGAAAGCGGTGCGCCTTACACATTCTTCGGAGATGCCAATGGAAATTATGCAGCAGGATCATTGGCTGCTGGCAACTATACGATGCAAGGTACGGCATACACTGCAAGCGGTGGTGGCGGATCTGCAGGAGCAACGCTCACTATTAACTTTACGGTGACAGATGGATCGGGACCTCCACCACCACCGGTTACGATAGCAGTAGTAAGCTTTACGCTGATCAATGCTGACACTGATACAGATATTGGTACCATCAACGAAGGTGATAATATCAACCTGAGCGCATTGCCCACCAGGAATTTAAACATCAGGGCGAATACAAACCCGGCGACTGTCGGCAGTGTGATCATTAGCATGGAAGCGGTGCGAAGAGTAGAGAGCGGAGCGCCATATTCTCTGTACGGTGATGGCGCAGGAAATTACAATGCGGCAAGCATCAGCGTGGGAAGCCATACGCTTACGGGAACACCTTATAGTTCCAGTGGCGGTGGTGGAACGGCAGGCACTACGCTCACTGTTCACTTCACGGTGACAGATGAGCCGGCTGCGGCAATGCAAACTGCTGCGCCTGATTCTTCAAACGCACGTATGGCTTATTCACAAAATGTAAGCGCGTATCCAAACCCGATCAATAGCGATCACAAGATTCAGCTTGGGTTTGAAGATGCACAGAATGATGTAACGGTGACGGTTCATGATCAATATGGTAATATGATTTATCATAATACCTTCAATGGCCATGGATCATTCAATCTGGAACTGGATTTGTCAGGCATGAATCTGAACAGAGGCGTTTACTATGTAAATGTAAGTTCGGATAAGATCAGACAAAAGAGTCTGAAAATGCTGAAAGACTAAAATTCACGACCAGCTTGCGAAAGCCCATGCCCGCGGAAGGGGACATGGGCTTTTTTTATTTGATAAGTTTTGGAATATAAGAAAGAATGCTTAGTGTTCGTCATTCCCGCGCAGGCGGGAATCTCCAATAGTTGTTCGTATGTAACTTTGCCTCGAAATATCTATTATGCACTCAGTAACTCCATTTTTAAACTGAATCCAAAAGGACGAGATTCCCGCCTGCGCGGGAATGACGATAGCAGGCGATTGCTGATTATCTATTGAATAGATTTTCCATTTCCCACATGCCACCAGGCTCCGCTATACAAAGCCTTAAGCAAATCAAAGCGTCGCTTTAAAATATGTGCCGCAGTATTTTTGGGAATGGTAAAAAATATAAAAAACAGAATGCTTAGAAGCAGTTGAGTTCCTTTTACATTTCTTCGTAAGAATAAAATTCTGTTCCGCGTCATGTAATAAGTTTTCAGGGCATTGATCTTCCCTACAGTCATTGATTCTTTATGATAAACGGTTGAAGTGCCCACATACCATATTTTATATCCGCTGGCTCTTACCCTTACGCAGAAATCCAGTTCTTCATAATAAAGGAAATATAATTCGGGGATCATACCGACTTCATCCAATACTTTTTTCCTGATCATCATGGCAGCGCCATGGCCGAAATTGGTTTCATAAATTCTGTCGTACTGTCCTTTATCTTTTTCAAATTTTCCGAAAGATCTGCCTCTTCCTGTATATAAATTAATGCTTCCGCCTCCGGCATATTGTATTGTGTCGGGGGAATGAAAATAAATCAGTTTGGATGCCACGATCCCCGCATTCTTATCACTTTCCATTTTCTCTACAAGCGGCTCTAAAAAATTCGGATGCACTTCTGTGTCATTGTTGAGCATCATCAGGTATTTTCCTTTTGCCGCTGCAAATCCGAGATTGTTTCCTCCTGCAAATCCAAGGTTGGTTTTGCTGATGATCAGCTTTACTTCCGGAAATTTATTTTTTATTTCAAATGGATCTTCCTTGGATGCATTGTCTACTACTATTACCTCTATATTGCGATAGGAAATCTTTTTCAGCGAAGCAAGCAGTTCGCAAGTGAACTTTGCTCCGTTATAGTTTACCGTGATAATCGATACAAGCGGGTATTTTTCAGTCATAGTCTCAGGCAACTTTATCTAAGGCATTATTTTCTTCCAGGGCATTTTCGATAAGCGATGAAAATTCTTCCGCCCTGTTTTTCCACGAATTCTTCTCAGCGATCTCTATGCGGAGTTTTCTTTTTTCCGCAGAATCATTTTCTGTTTCTGATTTCAGAAATTGTAAAAACTCTTCTTTGGAAGCGGCGAACCTTACTACATTATCGAATTCAGACAATTTTGCGAAATCTGTCATGACTACCGGTTTCCCTGCCGCCAGGTATTCATTGATCTTAAGCGGATATACCCCCTGGGTGACATTGTCTTTTACATAGGGAATAATTCCTATATCAATTTTTTTCAAAAGCCCCGGCACTTCTTCCGGCTTTACACTTCCCTGAAAAGTTACATTAGGAAAATGCTGAAGCTGGATCCGTACTTCTTCTTTGGTAATCCTTCCGATAAAAAGAAATTCTGCTTCCGGGAAATTTTTTACGGCATGTATGACGGTGTCAGTGTCAAATCTTCTGTCAATACTTCCGGTGTATCCTATTACAGGTTTTTTATTTCCCTTTTTCAATTCAGGATTTGCAGCGCTGTTGAAAAGATCGAAGTCAACACCGTTTTTTACCAAGGCACAATTCCTGCACAAACAGCTTTTGGTATTATACAATGCTTCTGAACTGGTGATTACCAGGTCAGCTTTTTGCATGTATTGCTTTTCCATTGATGGTCCGTGCAGCTTGTACCAACCGCCATCTATTTCGTCATAGCAATAGTACACATTGAGTTTTTCGTTCAGACTGTTATGCAGAGGTAAGCCATACACCGGATTAAAACCTGTTACCACTACAGGATTATCAATATTTAATTGACGCATCGCTTTTTTTATGGAGCGTTTTACGATCCATGCATTGGCTTTCAGAATGGCTTTGTAAATTTTATCTGTCCTGATGCCATTAATAGGAAATACCGGCGGAGGTGTCAATACATACACTTCGCTTTGATATTTGGTTTTGATTTTTCGCAAACGATTTTCCCATCCGAATATCCTTTTTAAAGGAGCTTTTTGCTTCCCGCTGAGTGATCGCAGCACATCTTTAAATGTATATTCATAGTCAACATACAGTATTCTGTTCTCCGTGCTCAGAACCGTCATTATTTCTACCAGCGTATTGGAAAAGTTACTTTCCCAGGTATTGTTGGCAATGCATACAAATGCTTGATTTTTGATCATCTGATAAGTGATTTCCTATCAATATTACCCGTAATCGACCCCTATTGTTTGGGAAAAACACCGTGTAAATCAGGCCTGATCCTGCTCATTTCAATATCATATGGACAGGCTTGCTGTATGGCATTATGATTTTTTCTTCTTTGATGCCCGCGCTCCTTGTACTGCCGATGGGGAAACCATGATGTTCAGAGTGATTCCGTTTACTTTTGCAGGAAGCCTGTTGGGACATATTATTTTGCTCCGGTATTGGGATGGATGCAAAGAAAAAATATTCAAAATTAATTTCAGCGTATTGATTGAGCTCTCCAAAAGAAATATTTCTCACCAAGGTAATAAAGCAAGAGTAAAATTCATTCATTCAGATATCAGACACTTAACTCTGGAAAATAATTTTGATGTAGTAGTTACAAATTTCTTCCTCAATGTATTTAAAGAAGAAGGTTTGATGCCGGTGATGAAACATTTGATTCTCCTCTTTCAGATAATGGTTTGTGGTGCTTAGCAAACTTCAACCTGGATCATTCGTCTTTTCATAAAGCTGGCAGGCTTTATTTGTAAAGTGTATGTACTCCCGGATAAGATTTTAATACAATCCTGTTATAAAATATAATGATTATCCTTTGGGCAATATATTGTGCTCCGATTTTGTATTTAAAATTACATTCTGTTAATAATAATATTTTCTTAGCTCGCTGAAATCTGATATATTTATTCCCCTAATTAATTTTTATGAGTAAAGGCTCTTCTAGTATTGCTATTATCAGTGCGCTTGTTTCCAATCTTGCCGTGGCTACTACAAAATTTATCGCAGCTTCTTATACAGGAAGCTCGGCCATGATTTCTGAAGGGATTCACTCACTGGTTGACGCAGCAAACACTTTACTTCTGTTAATCGGGAGCAAACGAAGTCAGAGGGCGCCAAGCATCAAGCATCCTTTCGGCTATGGCAAAGAAATTTATTTCTGGACTTTAGTAGTAGCTATTTCTTTGTTTGCGATCGGAGGAGGAATGTCTATTTATGAGGGCATTGATCATATTGCCCATCCACGATCTTTACAGGATCCTACCTGGAATTATGTGGTGCTGGGGCTCTCCCTGATATTCACCGGGATTTCATGGGTAGTCGCTTTCAGAGAATTTTCCAAAACCAGAAAAGAAAAAACAGTATGGACGGCCTTAAGGAGCAGCAAAGATCCAGGGGTGTTTGCGATTCTTTTTGAAGACACTGCTGACGTAGCTGGTATTGTAGTAGCATTTATAGGTGTCTATGTAGGGCATATGTTAGAAAATCCTTACATAGATGGAATAGCAGCTATTGTAATCGGGACTATGCTCATCATTACTTCTTTTATGCTGGTATATCAGAGCAAGAGATTGCTTATCGGCGAAAGTGCAGACCCTGAATTAATCCAGAAAGTAATTGATATCTCCAAGGCAGATCCTGCAGTAGATATGGTTAAGCCTCCCCTCACGATGCATCTTGGCCCTAATGACATTCTGCTTGCTTTAGGTATAAATTTCAATAAAGAGCTTAATTCGGGAGAGGTTGCAGCAGCTATAGACAGAATTGAAAAAGCAATAAGAGATAAATATCCAGAGGTGAAAAAGATATTTATTGAAGCTAAGTCCATTACCTATTTTAAGAATGATTAAAATATATTCTCTCAGATCGGCTTCTTTGCTTCCCGGAAAGTTAGCTCCCAAGAATAGAAACATTTTTTAAAAGCGCCCGTATGAGGGGGGAGACTTTTGCAGAGATATTGATTTTTCATAGCTGGAAACTCATATTTCAGGAGAAAATAATTTTTGCGCTGGGTCCACAGTCCTTGTAAATTCAGAATTTTTGCTATTTTTATCTTTATCATAAACCAAACTTTGACCTTAACTATGAAAAAACTTTTTACTTTTTTAGTGTTGTCGGCCTGCATGCTGACCAACACATATGCTCAGGATGGTAAAATATCTCTGGGTGTAAGAGCAGGATTAAACATCGCAAGCATAAGTAATACGGGGGATGCCAGTGTGAACGCATTCGGATCCAGTTCCTCTGTTAAAACTTCGCCTAAATTTTTGCCCCATCTCGGATTGTTTTCTGAAATAAAACTCAGCGATGATGGCTTCTTTTCTCTACAGCCTGAATTATTGTTCTCCATGAGAGGATATTCCTATAAGGCAAAGGCTTCTTCAGGGAACAGTTCTTCAGAGACAGATATCGACCTGGTTACTTCTTATATTGATATTCCTTTGCAGCTTAAATTTAACTTTGGTAAAGGGTTTTATGTTATGGCAGGACCTTATGTAGGGTTTTTATTGACAGCAACATCTAAGACTAAAACCAAAGTAGTGAACGGCAGCACGTCCAGCACTACAGAGGACAAAGATACCTCCAAAGATGGCCTGAATACAATAGATGCAGGAATGTACACCGGGGTAGGGTATCAGATGGAAAATGGATTAAGTTTTGCCGTAAGATGGTGCAGAGGATTTAGTGATATCAATGACTATGGGAGCACTACTCCTACCGTTAGAGCAAAGAATAGCAACAATGTATTCCAGTTTTCATTAGGATTCAAATTGAAAAGCTTCTAAAATATCAACAACAGCCTCGTAAGAGTTCTGTTTATGACTCTGGGGTAAATACCCCCTGGCTCTGCCGAGTTCGGAGCAGGTTTGAAAATGTTTTTAAAAATTATTCCTTAAGAAATGCTCCGGGGCTTGCCCCGGAGTTTTCACTTTATCCCTTCCGTTTTCAGTAATTCCTCTCTATAAATGCTTGTATTTGCATAGGTAGATTTATAGCACATTCAAGATATACAGGCACATTTCCCTATGAATAACCTTATCCACATACCCTCTCTTTGTCTGCTGCCTGTGGAAGTATGAACCCTTACCTATAGCCGATGAGTACTTTTTCCCTCGGTTAATTGTATGTTTCCATTGGGAAAAGAGGAGTAATTGTATAGACTTTCCCTATAAGTTTTTCTTAACTCTTGTATGGTTAATAAAAAAATTGTGTAATTTGGCGCGAGCTTTCGAAAGGGGATTGAGAGAATGGTCAAGAATTTCATAGAGAGAAAAAAACATTTTTGTTGCTGTTGGTAAAAAATCTCTCTCATTTCATTTTAATTTATTTTTCATTTTTATATTTACATACACAAACTAATTTTAATCATGGCAAAAAAAGCAACTAAAAAGAAAAAGGTGGCAAAAAAAGCAGCCCCAAAAAAAGCAGCTAAAAAGAAAGCTCCAAAAAAAGCAGCTAAAAAGAAGAGTGCTAGAAAACCTAACGCAGCATTTATGGCTCCTCTTACTCCTAGCAACCTTCTTGCAGAAGTAGTAGGCAGCAAAGCAATTCCTAGAACTGAGATCATCAAAAAAATCTGGGTATACATTAAGAAAAATGGCTTACAGGATCAGAAAAACAAGAGAATGATCAACGCTGATGCGAAATTGAAGCCGGTATTTGGCGGCAAAGGCCAGGTATCTATGTTTGAATTGGCCAAAGTCGTTTCTAAGCATGTAAAATAATTTTGACAGATGATTAACAAGGGCCGCTAATCCTTGAACTGCTCAAATAAAATTTGATAAACCCTTTCTTAAAAGATCGGGTTTATTTTTTTGTGCCTGCCTGAGTTGGCTCTCTTCTCTGCAGGCATTCCGAACCATCCTGCGAGGCCCCATGTTCTTTTTTAAAACAATATCTTATGGAGGCCAGGAAAGCATTGGCTAAAAACATCAAGCGTTATTCTCCCAGGGAAAAAGCAAATTGTAAAAGAAAGTTTTTAAGGTTCTTTCCTAAAGGCTTCAAGGATTCTACTTATCATACCTGGGAAAGAGATTACAAATGGGATGCACATCTCGCCTGGGAAGAAAGCTTGCCGCGCAGTGAATATAAGCGTTTGCTTCTTGCAGAAAAGTACCTGGAAATTGCAAACAGAGCAGTCCGGATAGAGACTAAAACCAACCTGCTCTTTTCCTTTGAAAAAATGGCCTTGCGTGATGCAGTAAAATCATATGAGGGAGCCAAAGCCTTTGCATATGGGTTATTTGACTATGTATATGGATCGCGACCTTTTAAGGTGAGATTTAACCGCTTTATAGAAGTGCTCGCATCTTTACCCAGAAAACAAACGCGGGTGCTCACCTGGCCTTTACTGACAGTATTCGGGTTCATTGCAGATCCCTCTCAGCATATATTCCTCAAACCACGCGTAACCAAAATCGCGGCAGAGAAATATGGATATGATTTTCATTATAAATCAAAGCCTGACTGGGAGACTTATCAGAGTTACCTGAATTTTGCCGCTGCGGTAGCCTCTGATCTTAAAGACCTGAAGCCCCGGGATATGATCGATATTCAATCGTTTATGTGGGTACAGGGATCGGAAGAATATGATGAAATAATGCCTTAAACATACGAAAAAGGCATATTTGAGATTAAATTCGGCGATAATTGAACTAAAATTAATGTTAATAACTTATTAATTAGTTGAAAATGCCCTATATTTGTAGGCTAAGGCAATTTTTACCTATTTCATTAGCACATATTTGAACTTATTATATCATGAAAATTACATTCGATAACGTTTTAGAGAGAGTTGTGAACAACAGAACTATCTCGCGTAAAGAAAAGCAAAATGAATTGAGAAAATTCTTAAAGGAACATTCAGGTGCTAACAAGCCTACATCTGAAAAAGACCTTTCAATCCTTGAAACTCTGAAAGCTGCAAAACAGACCTACTCTTTGCAGGATGCTAATGAAAAAGCAAAAGACAACGCTCCAAGGGTTTACTAATAAATAAAACTGTAAATATTTATAAATAGAGCATTCCGGATTCCGGGATGCTCTATTCTTTTTTATAATCACGAAAGACTGACGGTGGCAGATTTTGCCTCTTGTGTTTTGCGGGATATAGGCGCTTATAAAATAAACTATCATATCTGTAAAGGTCTTAGTAAGAAACCCTATTATTAATGTCTCTACCCAATACAAAAGTATGATCTGAAGAGATTCCCAGCCGAAAAAAGCACCCCGATTATTCTTGCCATGATCATAAGATAGAAAATAGTCAGGAGGTTGAAGGTGATTACAAAATATGCATGCGGTAAAAGTTTGCAATGTGAATTAAAGCAAGAGCAACAGCATGAGTGATATTCTGTTGCTCTCTAAGTAGTCCCGGCGGGAATCGAACCTGCATCAAAAGTTTAGGAAACTTCTATTCTATCCATTGAACTACGGGACCAATTTTAATTGACAGTTAACAATTGACAATTTACAATCCAACTTTACATTGTCTTTTTGTCAACTGTTAACTGTCAATTCATTAAATCGGGCATCAAAATTAATAAAATATACTCCTTTTACAAAGTCACGCGGTTATTCGTAAAGAGTATTGTCATTCAAATAATTGGGATAGATCTGCAAATGCTTTTTAGTCACTTCTCTCATCAGCGCTTTTCTCAGCTCATCCATGTTCTGCTTATTTGCGGCGGATATAAAAACAGTATTAAAATCTTTATTATTCAGGTAACTGGATTTTAATTCTTCCAGATCCATTTCCGAATTGTCCTCATTCTCTTTATTCCTGAATAAATCTATTTTATTAAACACGGTGATCATCGGCTTGTCGCCTGCGCCAATCTCCGTGAGCGTGGAGTTAACGATTGACATCTGTTCCTCAAAAGAAGGATGTGAAATGTCTACTACATGAACCAGTATATCTGCTTCTCTTACCTCATCCAGGGTGGACTTGAAACATTCTATCAGGGTATGAGGAAGTTTACGAATGAATCCTACCGTGTCTGACAACAAAAACGGAATGCCTTCAAGCACTACTTTTCTTACCGTAGCATCCACTGTTGCAAATAATTTATTTTCCGCAAATACATCTGACTTAGAAAGTAAGTTCATGATGGTAGACTTGCCTACGTTGGTATATCCTACCAATGCTACCCTTGCAACTTTAGATCTTGACTTGCGCTGGGTAATGTTCTGCTTATCGATTTTAATCAGCTTCTCTTTGAGCAGGCTTATCTGGTCGCGTATCACCCTTCTGTCTGTCTCAATTTCTTTTTCACCCGCTCCGCCCCTGGTCCCGGTTCCGCCCCGCTGTCTTTCAAGGTGAGTCCACATTCTGGTAAGGCGTGGTAACAGGTATTGGTATCGTGCCAGTTCTACCTGGGTTTTGGCCTGAGCAGTTTGTGCGCGTTTTAGAAATATATCCAGGATAAGTAAGCTTCTGTCATAGATTTTTATATTGAATTCTTTTTCCAGATTTCTCAGCTGTGAAGGAGAAAGATCATCGTCAAAAATTACCACATCGACGGCAAAAGCCTTTATATATGCCTGGATTTCTTCCATCTTTCCTTTCCCGATGAAATACCGCGGGTCGGGTCTTTCCAGACGCTGCTGAAATTTTTTTAAAGTATGAAGCCCCATAGTCTCTGCCAGAAAAGCCAGCTCATCAAGATATTCTTCTGTTTTTTCCTGAGTTTGTCTCTGGGTTGACAATGCTACCAGCACTGCAGTCTCTACTTTTTTAGATGTGTCAAATAATTCCGGCATTTTTGAAAACTAAGCTTATGAGTATTAATTGGCAACAAATTTATTAATTTAAAGAATCCAAATTGAAAATAATTTGCCTCCTTTAAAAATAGCTATAACAGTCAATACGTCCTGGAATATATATAACTTCCGGATGGGATTAGTGGAAGCTTTTCTTCAAAAAGGATATGAAGTAATTGCTATTGCACCTTCCGATGAATTCTCGCCGCTATTGGAAAAAGCAGGATGTAAATTTTATCCTTTGAAAATGGAAAGCAAGGGAAGCAATCCTGTAAAAGATATAGCTCTTTATTTTCAGCTTAAGAGTATTTATAAAAAAGTTCGTCCGGATATAATTTTACAGTATACAATTAAACCTAATATTTATGGCACCCTGGCTGCTGCCAGGGTGGGAATTCCGGTAATTAATAATGTGTCAGGTCTAGGCACAGCGTTCCTTCATAATAATTTTGTGTCAAAAGTAGCTCAGGTGTTATACAGATTCTCTTTCCGTTATGCCGGCAAAGTGTTTTTTCAGAATGCCGATGACCGGCAATTGTTTCTGCAGAAAAAGCTGGTGAAAAAAGAGGTGACAGCATTGCTGCCCGGCTCCGGAGTGAAAATAGAAAAGTATAATCCTTTGCCATTTAAAAAAAATATTCCGCCTGTATTTCTTGTCATTGCCCGCTTGCTGTATGATAAAGGTATAATGGAATATATCGAGGCTATTAAAATCATCAGAAGTAAAAATCTGGCGGCACATTTTCAGGTAATGGGAGCGCTTGATGAAAAAAGCACACTTGGAATTCCACGCACGCAAATTGATCAGTGGGTGAAAGAAGGTCTCATAGAATATATTCCTTTTCAAAAAGATATTTTACCATACCTGGCAAAAGCAGATTGCATTGTTCTGCCTTCCTACAGAGAAGGAACGCCTAAAACTTTACTGGAAGGAGCAGCTATGGCAAAGCCCCTCCTTACTACTGATGTTCCCGGCTGCAGAGAGGTTGTGGACGATGGAAAAAATGGTTATTTGTGCAAGGCAAAAGACCCCGTCGATTTAGCGCTTAAAATACAGAAAGTCATAGAGTTATCAGATTTCGATTTAATGAGGTTGGGACAAAACAGCCGCGAAAGGGTTGTATTAATGTTCGATGAGCGTTTTGTAGTGGATGCCTATATGAAAAGCATTCATCAGATCGTGTCCGAATAAAAAGGGAAGAATTATTCATTAAACTATTAAGAATCTGTAAATTTGAAGAGATATGGACTTTAAAGAATCATACATAAAGGGACTTTTTGAAATTACTCCTAAAATCTTTCATGATGAGAGAGGGTATTTTCTTGAAACATATAACGATAAGATTTTCAGGGATCATGGTCTGAATATGAAATTTGTGCAGGATAACCAGTCCTTTTCTGTAAAAGGAGTATTAAGGGGTTTGCATTTCCAGAGACCGCCTTTTGCTCAGGGTAAATTAGTAAGGGTCATGACGGGAAAGGTATTGGATGTAGCGGTAGACCTGAGAAAGGATTCTCCAACATTTGGTAAATACGAATCCGTAATACTGGATTCTAAAAAGTCAAATATGCTGTACATTCCTGAAGGCTTCGCACATGGTTTTGTAGCCCTGGAAGAAAGCATATTTGCATATAAGTGCACCAACTTATATCATAAAGAGTCAGAAGGAGGAATTAACTGGGCAGATCCTTCGCTGAATATTGATTGGGGGATTAGAAGCCCGATTGTTTCAGCTAAGGACCAGGCATTGAAGTTTCTGGATGAACTGGTAGCATCGTCAATTATTTAAAATAAAAAAGGCTTAATTACTTTTAGGCCTTTTTTTATATTAATACATAAAATACATTGGATCTAATGCTAATTACACCAAAAACAAAGTTTTGGGCTCTGGTTTTGATTGTCACTACCTTTTCTTCATGCAGTTTCAATTCCAACCGCATGTTTAAAACCGACCATTCTATTATTGTTGATTCTATTCAAAGGCAGATAGCTTACGCCGAGAAGAACTATATTATTCAGAAAAACGATTATCTGGACGTAAGAGTCTTTTCAAGTGGTGGGGAAAGATTGATAGACCCTGATTATGAAATGAGCAAAAATCAGGGTAGCTCTGTTTTCAAGCCTGAACCTCCAAGGTATCTTGTACGTAGTGATGGAATGGTTGCTCTTCCCATGGTTGGTGAGATCAGATTGGATGGACTAACTTTATCGCAGGCAGACAGCATACTGGCGATTGCTTATTCAAAATATTATCAGAATCCATACGTTATTTCAAAATTACTGAATAAGAGAGCAATTGTGTTCGGGCCAATTGGAGGTAAAGTAATTCCTTTGGAAAATGAGAATGTCAATCTTATTGAAGTCATAGCTTTATATGGTGGTATCAACGAACAGGGCAAAGCTTACAATATAAGATTAATAAGAGGCGATCTGAAAAACCCAAATGTATCGATCATTGATCTTTCTACTATAGAAGGCATGAAAGCAGCCAACCTCGATGTTCAGCCAAATGATATTATCTATATCGAATCAGTAAGAAAATTAATATCAGAAACAGTAAGAGATATCGCTCCCGTGGTTGGATTAATAACCAATGTATTGATAACCATAGTGCTTTTAACAAGAAAATAATGTCGACCAGGAATAAAGATATAGCAGAAAAAGAGTTATTGGAAGAAGGAAAAATTCCACGATCATCTTCAGCAGAAGATGATGATATTGGTGATTTTTACAATGATATTGATATTGCAAAACTTCTTGTAGTCGCTCAGAGAAGTCTGGTCTGGGTTATTTTGCTTTTTGCTATTTCAATGACCGGCGCATTTCTTTTTAATCGCTATACCAAACCAGTTTACCAATCCTCTTCTATTTTAAAGCTTGATCTGAAAAGTGATGCCGGGGTTTTGGGTTTTAAAAACTTCAAGGATGAAACGGTGCAGCAGGCTACCAAACTCACTACTATTTCCGGGGAAATAGAATTAATTAAATCACGTCTTCTTTATGAAAAATTAATTGAGAGAATGAATCTCGGAGTAGGATATTATTCCTATGGAAAAATTCTTTATGAAGAAAAATATAAGTCTTCTCCTTTTGAAGTAGACTATCAAATTAAAAATGACAGATTTTATAATATCCCTATTAACTTTACATTTCTCAACAACAATGACTTTCGTTTAAGCTATAAAATAGATAAGCAGGAAGTCTCAGAAGTACATAAATTCGGGGAAGAAATAGACAATAATTTTTTCCGGTTCAAATTCTGGAAGACATCATTTTATGCAGATAATTATAAGAATCAGCCCCTGTTCTTTATAGTGCACAGCAAAGAAGCATTACTGAATTACCTGATGACTAACGTGACGGTGGAAATTTTAAACCTGGATGCTAATACAATAAAAATTTCTTTTAAGGATAATGACCGTTTTAAAGCTGCTGATATAGTTAATAATATCGATACAATGTATCTTATGCAGACTATTGAGGGCAAATCGAAAGCCCACGATCAGACCATTAAATTCCTTGAAACCTCATTAAGGAAAACGGCAGATAGTTTAAAAAATGCAGAAAGAGATCTCGAAAATTTTGTGGTAAACAACAAATCTGTTGATATAAAATCAGACTTTATTAAGAATACAACAAAAATCGAGGAAATAGATAAAAAGAAACTAGACATTTCTATTAAGATAAAATTACTTGATGACCTCAACAGCCTGATTGCTCTTAACGAAGATCTGGAAGTTTTTTTACCTTCTATGTATCAGATACCGGATCCTCAGTTAGCAACTTCCATTGGTTCCTTAAATCAGCTACAGAGGGAGAGAGAATATCTGGCAACACTTTATAATTCAACCACACAGGTTGTACGATCAAAAGATAAAATAATTGAAAGTTTGAAGAAAAGCATTTATGACTTGATTACACAGAATAAAAAATTGCTTTTCCAGGAGATGAATTCCTTGAATACGAAAATGATGGAGCTAGAATCCAGCATGCTCAAACTCCCATCCAAGGAAACTGAATTAAACAAGTTGAAAAGATGGTACAACCTTCATGAGAAATTCTATCTTTTATTAATGGAGAAGCAGGCCGAATTTGGAATTGCAAAAGCAGGAACCATTCCCAATTTCATAGTACTATCTCCAGGTCTTGTAACCAGTGTACCTATTTATCCTAACACATTCATTCTTTATCTTGTAGGCGGAGGCGTTGGTTTATTTCTTGGAATAGTTATTATATTTTTCAGATACTTTTTACACGACAGCATAGCCACTCAGAAAGAACTTGAAAGGGGGTTAAAAGCTGCTCTTGTTGGAGGAATACCTGTATATAGTCAGGAAAAACTGGAAGTTTCCAAGCTTATTGTAGACCGAAATCCTAAAGGAGCAGTGAGTGAGGCTTTACGATCAATTCGTACCAACCTGGAATTTATCTGTCCGAATAAAAGGAAGAAACTAATATCTATTACCTCTACGGTAAGTGGTGAAGGTAAGACTTTCGTTGCAGTCAACCTGGGTGCAGTAATCTCCATGTCAAATCTTAAGGTAATTATCCTGGATCTTGATATGAGAAAGCCCAAAGTGCATTATGCTTTTGATAAAGAGAACTTCAAGGGCATGAGTACTATCTTAATAGGCAAGCATAGTATAGAAGAATGTATTAATAGCTCTAATCTGGAAAATTTATTTTTCATCCCTGCTGGTCCGACCCCTCCTAATCCATCAGAGTTAATTATGCGCGAGGATTTTGAGGATGTAATTAATAAGCTTCATACAATGTTTGATGTAATCATTATCGATACTCCTCCGGTGGGTCTTGTTACTGATGGAGTGCTCATTATGAAAAGATCAGATATTTCCTTATATGTAGTAAGAGCTAATTATTCTAAAAAAGGAGTAAAGAAAAATATCAATAAACTTGGCAGGTCTATTGGTTTCAATAAAGTTTGTGTAATATTAAATGCTCTTCGGGCAATTAATACATATGGGTATGGCGGCTATGGTTATGGGTATGGCTACGGCTATGGCTATTATGAAGAAGATAAAAAGGCGAAGATCCCATTCTGGAAAAAAATATTTGCTACAGGTAAATAATGTCTTTCTTAAATTTATTCAGCAAACAAAAGCCAGCGGATCTGCCACCCCTTTTAGTTGACATGCATTCACATGTTTTACCGGGGATAGATGACGGTGCAGGCAATCTGGATGACTCTCTGCAGATCATTGAAGAGTTTATAGCGCTGGGATATAAAAAAATTATCACCACCCCTCATATCATGGGGGATTTTTTTAAAAACACTCCTGAAATCATCAACAGCAAACTTGCCGAGCTCAGAGCCGTTTTACAAAAGCAGAAAATCGAATTTGAAGTCGAGGCAGCGGCAGAGTATTACCTCGATGAATGGTTTATGTCGCATATCCAGAAAGAAAAACCTCTGCTGACTTTCGGAGACCGGTATGTGCTTTTTGAAACTTCTTATATAAATGAATCTGCTTACCTGACAGAAGCCGTTTTTCACCTGAGAAGTATGGAGTATCGTCCTGTGCTGGCGCATCCCGAAAGATATACTTACCTCTATCAGGATTTTAAAAAGTTTAAAGAAATTTATGACAAAGGAGTGCTCTTCCAGGTTAACCTGAATTCTTTTTCCGGATATTACTCAGAAGGCGCTAAGAAATTCGCGATTAAACTATTGGAGAATAACATGATCGACTTTGCCGGCTCCGATTGTCATGGAGCAAGGCACATGCAGGCTCTTAAAAAAACACGTCAGACAAAAGAATATCAAAAACTTCTGGCATCTAAAATTCTAAACAATACGCTTCTTTGATGATATTTATTACAGGCTGTAATGGATTGATCGGCAGTTTTGTTGCCAGAAAGTTATTATCGCAGAATCATCATGTGAAAGCCCTGCGCAGAGGCATCAGCAATCTCGACCTGGTAAAAGATATCTCAGATAAAATTGAATGGGTGGAAGGAGATATTACAGATATAACTCTTCTGGAAAAATATATGAAGGGTGCCGATATTGTCATTCATTCTGCCGCTCTGGTTTCCTATCTTCCTTCAGAAAAAGAGCTCATGCTGAAAATCAATACGGAAGGCACTGCCAATGTGGTGAACGCTGCTTTGAAAAATAATATCAGTCTTTTTGTGCACATAAGCTCTATTGCTGCACTGGGTAGAAAAAAAAACAAAGAAATAATTGACGAAAATACCTTTTGGGGAAATTCCAATCATAATACCAATTACGCCATATCAAAATACCTTTCTGAAATTGAAGTCTGGAGAGGTTTTGAAGAAGGATTGAGGGGGTTTATAGTGAATCCCTCGGTAGTATTTGGTCCGGGTAACTGGGAAAGTGGCAGTACCAGGATTTTTAAATATGCCTGGGATGAAAATCTGTTTTATTCCGGGGGCGAAATGAATTTTATTGACGTAAGAGATGTTAGTGAAATAATCTGTCAATTACTTAAAGAAGAAAAAGCTATAGGCCAGCGTTTTATCCTTAATGCGCATAGAATGCCTTATAAAGATCTTTTTAGTGAGATTGCAGAATGCCTGGGTAAGAAAAAGCCCAGATATAAAGCCGGCAGAATTATATCGGAAACCGGCTGGCGGCTGGCGGCATTAAAATCTCTCGTAACCGGAAAAGATCCCTTAATTACCAGGGAAACAGCCAGGTTATCAGGAAATTCTTTTCAATATGATCATTCAAAGATCCGCAACTTACTGAACTATAAGTTTATGGATCCTCAGGATACAATAACATGGGTTTGTGATGAGTTAAAGAGAAGAAATAATGTGTAAAACTTGAAATAAAAAAGTAAAAATAATTCCTATACTAATTTTAACTTTATTCGTAAAGATCCCAAAGAGGTTTCTTCTGCATGAGAAAAAAATACAAAAGTAATTCGGAAGGGAAAGACATGATCAGGAAGTTTGAGGAAATGCTCAAAAATAATGATAATCTTTTTTTCGACCTCGACATCTACGAATACATCATCAATCACTTTATTGAAAATGGCAAATTAAAGAAGGCGCTCAAAGCCTGCGATCTTGCCATGGCTCAGTATCCTTTTTCAACAGAGCTTCTTCTCGATAAAGCATATATCCTTATCCGTAAGCAAAAATTCGAACAGGCACAGGAACTGGTAGGCAAGGCCGAGCTTTTTCAGCCCAATGACATCGATGTGATTTTCATAAGAGGAAATCTTATGTCGCAGATGGGAGACTTTGAAGGAGCAATAGAATACCTCAATGGCAAGCTACTCTTTGTGGAAGAAAAAGACGATATTCATTATGCCATTGGCATGGCATACCAGGACTGGGGAAAATTTGATGAAGCAATCGAGTCCTATAAAACAGCTATAGACCTGAATCTGAACAATGAAGATGCCCTCTATGAACTTGCATACTGCATGGACATTGTAGGTCAGCTGGAACAAAGTATTAATTATTATCAGAAGTTTATTGACAATGATCCATACTCGTTCCATGCATGGTACAATATGGGTATAGTATTTTTCAAGCTGGGGAATATTGACAAAGCAATTTCCTGCTATGAATATGCAACGGCTATTAACGAAGAGTTTTCTTCCGCATGGTTCAATATGGGCAATTGCTTTATGAACCAGAGCAAATTTGATAAAGCCATTGAATGTTACAATAAAACACTCACCTTTGAAGATCCCCTGGCAGAAACCTATTGTAACATTGCTATCTGCTATGAAAAAATGCAGCTGTATAATAAAGCCATCGAGTTTTACAGGAAAGCTTCCAAGACAGATCCCTTTTATGATGAAGCATATTATGGCATTGGGAAATGCCTGAATCTTCAGGATAAATCGTATGAAGCTGTGCATTTTCTTAAAAAAGCCATCAAGATCGATGATCAGAATTTTGATTACTGGCTGGAAAAGGCAGAAGCTGAATATAAAACCGGAAATCTTATTTCATGCATGGAAGCTTATGAAGAAGCATGCCTGCTGAATCCTGCCAATACAGAAGTATGGCTGAACTGGTCCTTTGTTCATTTTGAACAGGGAGATGTAGAAAAGGCAGTAAACCTCATTATATCAGGTATTGAAGAACTTCCTGAAGAAGGCGAACTCTACTACAGAGCCGCTGCCTACCTTATAAATCAGGGTAATTATAAAGAAGCCTTTATTTATTTAGAAAATGCATTAATTTTGGACTTTGAAAAACATACAGTGCTCTTCGAATTTTTTCCTAATTTAGAGACACAAAAAGCATTGTATAAAATAATCGATCAGTACCGAAAATAGACCCGGATTTATTAAAAGAACACAGTTGCTTAATAAAATTCATTTTTTCCTTAAATCAGCGCCTGATTTATTTGATTAATTGATTTTTCAAAGGCATTCAAAATTTTCAAAATAAGATGTATAATAATTTTTCTCTTTCTAAAATTCCCGCCAGAACACAAAAGCCCAGGGAATACGGGTGTACCATGGTGATGGACAAAGGCTTGAGCTTAAGAGAAGCTGAAGATTTGATTGAAGTGGGTGGCGATTATATTGACCTTGTAAAATTGGGTTGGGCAACTTCTTACGTAACTCCCAAACTTCAGGAAAAACTCGACTTTTACAGATCCGCCGGAATCAATGTTTACTTTGGCGGCACTCTGTTTGAAGCTTTTATCATAAGAAATCAGTTTGATGATTACCTCAGGCTTCTGGAGAAATATAAAATGACCCTTGCAGAGGTTTCCGACGGATCAATAGATTTAAACCACGATCAGAAGTGCGAATACATCCGTCAGATGGCAAAGCATGTGACCGTATTGTCGGAAGTAGGTTCAAAAGACGTACAGAAAATTATTCCTCCTTATAAATGGATACAATTCATCCAGGCAGAATTAGACGCTGGCTCATGGAAAGTAATCGGAGAAGCAAGAGAAGGCGGCAATGTAGGCTTGTTCAGATCTTCAGGTGAAGTAAGGTCGGGACTCGTAGAAGAAATCCTTACAAAAATTCCTTTCGAAAAAATGATATGGGAAGCTCCGCAGAGAGAACAGCAGGTTTGGTTTATCAAACTGCTGGATTCCAATGTGAATCTCGGAAACATTGCTCCCAATGAAGTAATTCCTCTTGAAACATTGAGACTTGGCATCAGAAGCGACACATTTGACTTCTTCCTGAACAAACTGTAATCCTAAGGGTTTATTTTATCATGGATTTAATCAAACAGGCATTGGATTATTTTCTTCATCTCGATGATGAATTAAAAAAAATCGTTACAGATTATCAAAACTGGACATATCTGATTCTTTTCATTATCATATTTGTGGAAACAGGTCTGGTAATAATGCCTTTTCTTCCCGGTGACTCTTTGCTTTTCGTAGCAGGTTCACTGGCTGCGGCAGGTTCCCTCAATATCTTTTATATAATCATCCTGTTATTCCTGGCAGCCTTTCTGGGAGATACAGTAAATTATTTGCTGGGGAACTATATAGGGCCTAAAGTATTCAAACGCGATTTTATGCTTTTGAAAAGAGATCACCTGATTAAAACTCAGATATTTTTTGAAAAGCATGGCCCTAAAACAATCATCATCGCAAGATTTATTCCTATCATCAGAACGTTTGCCCCTTTTATTGCCGGTGTAGGAACCATGAACTACGGCAGATTCATTTCTTATAATATCTTAGGAGGAGCCATCTGGGTAGTAGGTCTTACTCTTTTGGGATACTTCTTCGGCCAGATACCTTTTGTGAAAGAAAATTTTGAAACCGTTATCATCGGAATCATCATTCTTTCGATTATGCCGCCTGTAATAGAATACATCCGGGCTAAGTATTTTAATAAAAAAGCCATCTAATAGAAGCCAGATGTTAGAATTTAGAGGTTAGAAAGCTTTACCTTATTTCTCCTCTCTGTTTTTAAAACCTCTTTGCTTATCTTAGACTCAAAATTCTTAGTCTGATATCTGATCTCTAACGTCTAACATCTGAATTCTAATGTCTCTCTACGGTCTCATCGGTTATCCTCTCACTCATTCTTTTTCAAAAAAATATTTTACAGGAAAATTTGAAAAGGAAAGAATAGATCATGCTAAGTATGAATTATTTGAAATAAAAGACATCCAGGATTTTCCTTCTATCATAAAAAACAATCCGGCTTTAAAAGGACTGAATGTTACCATTCCTCATAAGGAGGCAGTGATGCAGTTTCTGGATGAACTGGATGAACCGGTAAAAAAAATTAAAGCAGTGAATGTGATAAAGGTGATGAATGGAAAACTGAAAGGGTATAATTCCGATTATCATGGTTTTAAAACCTCGCTGGAAAAATTTCTTGCCGATGGTAAGACTTCGGAAGTCTACAAGCATGCTGATGAGACCCGCAAGGTTTTTGAAACCTTGCGGGTCTTCGAAATCAGCGCTTTGGTTCTCGGCACCGGCGGTGCGGCCAAAGCAGTGAAAGCTGTTTTGGAGGATTTGAAAATAAATTATAAGACTGTTTCCAGAAATAAAAATCAGGGAGATCTTACTTATGATGAGCTTAAAGGCCAGTTGAAAAATTTTCCCCTGATAATCAATACTTCTCCTGTAGGAATGTATCCTAAAACAGATGCATGTCCGGATTTACCTTATGAAGAAATCACCAATAGTCACTACCTTTTTGATCTGGTATATAATCCTGAAGAAACCTTGTTCATGAAAAAAGGCGAAGAAAAAGGGGCAAGAACAAAAAACGGATTGGAAATGTTACACCTTCAGGCCGAAAAAGCCTGGGCCATTTGGAATGCTTAATTCTTAATTATGAATGCTGAATTAAAAATAATTCAAAATTCATAATTCAAAATTCATAATTATTTATCGTGTCATTTAAACTTACATCCGAGTACCAGCCCACCGGTGATCAGCCGAAAGCGATTGCAGAACTTGTAAAAAGATTGCAGGCGGGTGAAACACATCAGACCTTGCTTGGAGTAACAGGTTCGGGAAAAACTTTTACCGTTGCCAATGTAATCCAGCAGATTGATCGCCCTACGCTGGTGCTTAGCCATAATAAAACGCTTGCAGCTCAGTTATACGGAGAGTTCAAACACTTCTTTCCCGAGAATGCAGTAGAGTATTTTATTTCCTATTACGATTATTATCAGCCGGAAGCATACATTCCCACTACCGGACTTTATATAGAAAAAGATCTTTCTATCAATGAAGAAATTGAAAAATTGCGATTAAGTGCCACCTCCTCTTTGATGAGTGGTAGAAGAGATGTGATAGTAGTAGCATCGGTATCATGCATTTATGGTATAGGGAATCCGGAAGAATTTGCGAAGAATGTAGTGAAGGTTGCTGCCGGTGAAAAAATAAGCCGCAATAAACTTCTATATTCTTTTGTAGATATTCTGTACAGCCGCACTACTCACGAATTTAAAAGAGGAACTTTCCGGGTAACAGGAGATACAGTAGATGTTTTTCCGGCATACATGGACAATGCCTACAGAATATTTTTCTGGGGTGATGAAATTGAAGCCATTCAACAGATCGATCCGCAGTCTGGGAAAAAAATAAAAGAAGAAAAGCATTTAACCTTATATCCGGCCAATCTTTTTGTAACCGGTAAAGACTCTTTGTACCAGGCGATGAAGGAAATTCAGAATGACCTGGTGGCGCAGATTCAGTTGTTTGAAAGTGAGGAGAGATACCTTGAGGCAAAAAGAATAAAAGAACGTACAGAGTTCGACCTGGAAATGATGCGGGAGATAGGATACTGTTCGGGTATTGAAAATTACTCAAGATATTTTGATCGCAGGACACCCGGCTCAAGACCATTCTGCCTGATGGATTATTTCCCTCATGATTATCTGCTGGTAATAGATGAAAGTCACGTGACCACTCCGCAGATACGTGCGATGTGGGGTGGAGACAGGTCAAGAAAAGTAAATCTTGTAGATTATGGATTCCGTCTTCCTTCCGCGCTGGATAACCGTCCGCTTACATTCAACGAATTTGAATCGATGGTGAACCAGGTGATTTATGTAAGCGCGACACCTTCCGATTATGAACTGAGAAAAACAGAAGGTGTAGTAGTGGAACAGCTCATACGTCCTACCGGTTTGATAGATCCGCAAATAGATGTAAGGCCAAGTCTTAACCAGATAGATGATCTGCTGGAAGAGATTCATCAGCGCATTGAAGCAAAAGAAAGAGTATTGGTGACCACGCTCACCAAGCGTATGGCAGAAGAGCTTGCAAAGTTTCTGGATAAGGTAAATGTGAAGTGCCGCTACATACACTCTGAAGTAAAAGTACTGGATAGAGTAGAGATTTTGAGAGAACTAAGGTTAGGCGTTTTTGATGTGCTCGTAGGAGTTAATTTATTGAGGGAAGGGTTGGATCTTCCCGAGGTGTCTTTGGTAGCAATTATGGACGCAGATAAGGAAGGATTTTTGAGGAATGAAACTTCCCTCATTCAGACCATAGGCAGGGCGGCAAGGAATGAAAGAGGGAAAGTAATTATGTACGCTGATAAAACTACATCGTCCATGCAGCGGGCCATAGATGAAACGAACCGGAGGCGCAACATCCAGCTGGAATATAACCGCGTAAATAAAATCACCCCGCAGACTGTTACGAAAACAAGAGAAGCGATTCTTGGGCAGACCTCTGTGGCTGATTCTAAAAAAGGCGGAAAAAATTATTATGTATCGGAAGAAGTGAATCTGGCTGCAGACCCTGTGGTAGCTTATATGGGCAAGCCTGAACTGGAGAAGCTTCTGAAGAAAACCCAGAAACAGATGGAAGAAGCTGCCAAAGAACTAGACTTTCTGCAGGCTGCTAAACTAAGAGATGAGTACTTTGCCCTGAAGAAACTGCTGGAAGAGAAGAAGTAAAGAAAGTTTATAATTCTAGAATACCGGCTCCTTGTCATCCCGACGCCAGGAGAGATCCTGGCACACTCAAACTTATCCGGTATTTCTCTCCCGATAACTATCGGGATCGAAATGACACATTTTTTTATCATTTTGCTGATTGTTAATCTGCCTTCATACAAAAAGATTTGCTTTTCCACCACTACTTGCTCTTTGTCATCCCGACGTCAGGAGGGATCCTGGCACAATCAAACTTATCCAGGATTTCTCTCCCGATAACTATCGGGATCGAAATGACATCTTTTTTATATTGCAGAAAATTCAATCAGCTATGAATCATAATTACTTTGTTTACATTACTACAAACTCAAAAAGAGAAGTCCTTTATATAGGTGTAACCAATGATCTTGAAACCCGGCTCCTTCAGCATTTTGAAAATTCAAAAGAGAAAAAAAGCTTTGCAGGAAAATATTTTTGCTATCATCTCGTGTATTATGAAAGACATGACTTTATTCAACATGCTATTGAAAGAGAAAAGGAATTTAAAAAATGGAGAAGAGAGAAATAGGAGAAATTGATAAAAGAATTCAATCCGGAATGGAAATTCTTAAATGAAGAAATAATGGAAGCTTAATGCTGTCTAGCTTTTAATGTGTCCCTCACTCCTTGTCATCCCGACGCCAGGAGAGATCCTGGCACACTCAAACTTATCCAGTATTTCTCTCCCGATAACTATCGGGATCGAAATGACACATCTTTTTATCATTCTGCTAATTGTTAATCTGCCTTTATACAAAAAGATTTGCTTTTCCACCACTACTTGCTCTTTGTCATCCCGACGTCAGGAGGGATCCTGGTACACTCAAACTTATCCATGCCCTCTTTCCAATGACCTACTATCGGAATAGAAATGACATTCTGCTGATTTTAGACCATTTACGCCATTTAAATGAGTCGTTTCATGCCTGTTTTAAGCCAATTCCCTATTTACTCTGGAGATTTTATCACGTAATATTTTAGCAATTTTTTAATACTTTTTATCCTAAAACCCTTCAAATTAAGCCGTAAACCTCTTCCTCCATATTATTTTTTTTAGATAAGGCTAAATATTTTTAATGAAATTCACTTGCTTCTTAGTTGAAAAAAGACATACCTTTGGGGCGAAAAATTAGTAACACTAACTAAAAACTTTTATAACTAAACCACTTTTAAACTATGAAAAAACTATTTGTTGTTCTTTCTTTAGTAGTTGCAACTAGCTTCACTGCTTTTGCACAAAGACCTGTTGCCGGTGCTAAAGGATTCACTTTTGGTGTCACTGGTATCAACAATATCGGTGTCGGCGGTGCAGCTAACACGGGCCTTGGTCTGAGTAGATCTACATTATTGTTTCGTTATTACGTAGCTGACGGACTGGCTGTCAGAGTTGGATTGGGTTATGAAAACGACAAATCTACTATCGTAAATGATCAGACTAAATTTAACGGAACAAAAACAACTATCAAAAATACTGGCGGTGGAGATTTTGCAATCACTTTAGGTGCTCAGAAGTCTCTTGGCGAAGGTGAGAAACTTGAGCCTTACGTAGGAGCTGACCTTCTTATCGGTATGGGTGGAAACGGTGCAACTACTGAAAACACTACAGAAGTTACTGATGCTACTCTTGCTGGAGGTACAAACGGTGATTTCACAACTGTTAAGAACACAGTAGAGAAAACAATGAGCATTGGTATTCTTCCAACTGTAGGTTTCAACTATTTCTTCGCTGAGAACTTCGCTATCGGCGCTGAGTTCAACTGGGGGTTTGTTATGTCAAACACTAAAACTGGTGAGCAGACTACTACAACTAAAACAGGAGGTACAACAACAACTACAACTACTCCAACTGGCTTTGACACTAAAGGAAGTGAATTTGGAAGTTTCGGTTCAGGCTTACTTACTGTATCTGTATTCTTTTAATCGATACTAATCATTGATAATAAAAAAAGTCCCGCCCATATGGCGGGACTTTTTTTATGTATAATATGTCACAAATAAAAAAGGGTCAGCGTTAAAAGTTGGGGAGTAATTGAAAAAAGGATAGTTTTGGGATAAAAAAATTATCGAAACAATA
>JAIERY010000003.1 GCA_019746425.1 Cytophagaceae bacterium | reverse complement strand
TGTCTTGTTTTGATAACACAAAAATATTATACTATTATTGATTATCAAAACATTAAATGTGTTAAAGTAGAATTAAGATTATGCATAATAGAAAGGAATTTTTCCATATCCTTATCAATTGTATCCAGTAGATCTAATCCTTTTTTAGAAATCATAATATCTACAGACCGCCTGTCATTGGCGCAAGGCGTTCTTACCAGCAGGTTTTTCAGCCTTAATCTTTCTACAATCCGGGAGGCATCGCACATTTTATCAAGCATTCGCTCTTTTAATAAGTTGATGGTAGAAGGTTTGGGATGCTGCCCGCGAAGTATCCTGAGGATATTGTATTGCTGAGGGGTTAAATCGTAATTTTTAAAAAAACTGCTGGAATGGCTATCTATCCAGTTAAATGTGTAGATAATATTGACAATTCCTTTATGGTAATCGTTGCTGAATTCTCTTTGTTTTAATTCATCTTCCAGTCGCATTCGCCAAAAATATAAAAAATGAGAGAATATGAAAATAATTCTCTCATTTTTAGTATTTTATCTTACATAAAAATTACTTCGTAATTTTTACTTTATCCGGCTTGCTCCAGTGTTTGAATTCATTGGTATAGTACAGGTATGCTGAAGAAGCATTGGCTTCAAATTCACCAGGCATTTCTGCTTTTAAATCAAGGTTAATTTCTCTGATTTCGTTTGGCGCCATTTGTCTGTAATAGAAGAATACATAGTTGCCTCTTATTTCATAAAAATCAACCATTTTCTTTTCCTGGATCTCTTTTAATTGCCATGGCTGAGCCGTCATGCCGGCAGGTATACCGATTACAGCCATAGTCATCGGAAGGCCTTCTTTAGAGGTATTGCTTAAAATCACATTCATCCTTACCGTCTCACCCGCCTTTACGGTTGAATTTAAAATCTTTGTTTTAAGCGTCACCTTGCACTCCTGAGCGTTGGCAGGCAGGAATGTATTGTAGTTAATGGCAAATGAATATGGAAGCGCTTCTTTCACACCAGGGTATTTTACTTTTATCTTATGCTTGCCTTCAGAAAGGAATTTTTCCAATTGCTTCATTTCTATGGCTTTTGTTTCGCCGGCTTTGTATTCCCTGGAGATTACTTTATGTCCATCGATGTATAGCTCAATCATTCCGTCTTCAGCGGTTCTTTTACTGAACCTTGCATGCTGGGTGATTGCCTTAAGAGCAAGGATAGTTCCCTGAGTAGATCCAAAGCTTCCATAACCAGATCTGGCAGAAAGAATATAGCCTACTGCCTTATTCATGCTTCTGCCATTTGGATTTTTTGATTTGAGCATAGCCATCACACTCAAAGAAGTTGCCTCTATCATTAAGGATGTTCCTTGTGACCAGGTAATAGAATGAGTTTTTCCATTCCAGCTTCCATTATCATCCTGAAGTTTCTCAAGAGCACTTAAAGCTTTTTCGCCTCTTGTTATATCATTAAGACTGAACATTGTATTGGCAGCAAGCGCAAGCTGATAAGGGTCTTTGCTTGTCATGGCTGTCTCATAAGCTAAATCCGCTTCTCTGGCAATATTCTTAAATCCGGCTTCGGCAAGTGAATAGGTAATATAGGCATTGGTGATCTCCTGACTTGCTCTTCCGAAATTGTCAAGCGCTCTCGGATTTTTTTCAAAACCGCCTTTACCATCTCTTCTGCTTAACAGCCAGTCAGCTGTTCTTTTCATCATACCTTCATCCACACCGTCATACACTTTTTTCATATCGTTGAACTGCACCAGCCCATAAGCTGTAAGCGCTTCATGTCCTGGAGAAGCTCCAAACCACTCGTAACCACCATCGCTGGTTTTATAAGATACCAGTCTCTTATATCCTCTGTCAAGCATCCCATCGATATCACTCTTGATTCCAAAGTCACTTCCAGTTTTTGATTGACCGCCTTGACCTTTCTGATACTCCATCAGGTATTGTTTTACCATGATGTTGGGATAGTTGCTGGATGAGGTTTGCTCAAAGCAACCATAAGGTTCGCGCACGATTGATTCAACGCCTTTCATCATATCATTCACTACCGAAGGATAAGCTGTAAGAGAAGCTTCAAGAGAGCCAGGAACCATATTGGAAATATTTACCATAAATTCTTTTTCCAATTCATTTCCTGAGAAGGCAACCGCGGCAGGAAAACCTTTAGCTGTAATATTCAATTCCTGAGAAAATGCATCGTTAAAGCCAGCGCTTTTGAAAGCAACTGTCAGATTGCCCTTGCCTATTTTGTTATTGACTTTACAGTCTACAAACACAAGTTTTGCTTCTTTAGGATTGATTGTCTGATTTACCGCTACCTGTTTCAATAATTCTATTCCTTCAGGCAGAGTGATGTTCAGATCACCGTTTATGATTTTTTCCGTATTGTTTTTTAAAGTCAGAGGAAGAGAAACAAAATCTCCGGTTGAAACTTCAACCGGAGATTTTACACTCATGCTGAAAGGAAGCTGAGTAAAGAATACCTGTTCAGCTCTTCCTAGCATTCCATCTACGCTAATTCCTTCAGCAATGGCTTTGAAAGAAGAGATGGCATCTGAATTATAAAATTCAACGACAGCTTTTCCAGCGCGATCCGTTTCAATATTTCCATTCCAGTAAATAGTAGACCTGAAATCATTTCTGATCTCTATTGGAGAATCACCATTATAAACGGGGGCAGAAAATTCTCTTGCTCTGTAATAGTTGACCTGTGGCACGTAGGCAACTGTCGCCACTTCGCCCATGATCCTGTCATCTGCAATTACTTCTTTGGCAAACTCTACCTCCTCATCCAATGCCACTTTCATTTCCATTTTATCTTTGGGCAATTCTTTCCTGTTTAATTCTATAGCTTTATTATCTGCAACAGCATTGTTTACTTTACCGGCAGGTTCAGGCATTGCCATAGGAACAAGCATATCTTCATTTTCTATTTCCATTGCATCAACATCCGCTTTTTTCATCGCTCTTTTTTCCACTATATCTGCTCTGCCTCCTCCATCACGGAAGTGTGGTACAGCAGTTTTGTGTTTGTACCTGGTATTGCTATGGTACCGTACAGTTTGATGCTTATACAAATATAGATTGGTGTTGCTGTTATAATCCTGTACATACAATTGCTGATCATTGTACCCAGAGGCAGATACTTTTATTAAAGTCTGCTGGTAAAGCTCTACATTGGTAAGAGCAAAAGTGCCGTCTTCACTTGTATTGGTGTAAATATTTTTGCCAACCACTTCTACCTTTGCTTTAGGAAGGGGATTACCATAAGGGTCTAAGATCTTTCCTGAAATAATTGTTTTCTCCGGAGCATAGCTTACTTCAGGATATTCTGCTTCCAGGATCTGCTTCCATGTAAATCTTCTCCATCCGGAAGTCATTAACAAATAATCCAGCGCAGCATCTGCTTTTTCTTCTTTTGCATTGAAGTAAAATGCAGGCTCTTCAATTTTATCTTTTACTTCATATTCCAAAAGCATTTTAGATAATATATTGCCCGAACGATCGTCGGCAAAAGAAAGTAAATTGTCATCTGCAACTGAAAGAGAGAAATTAGCCGGCATCGGTAAACCTTTTTCGTCAGTTATTTTCAAAGTCATTTTTACTTTTTCTCTTGGCTGATATTTTTCTTTATCTGTTTCAATCTTTACTTTAAGCTGTTTGTGTTTATTTACAAAAGCAAGTCTTTCAGCTCTCTCAATACCTCTGCTATCGAACAGCGTAATTCTCGCTACTCCGATTGGGAACAACGAAGTGTTGATCTTTAATTTGTTGGAACCGTAGGTAGCTTTTACAGTATTGGAGTAATATACCTGGTCTCTTACACTGCATACAACAGACAGGTTTTCATATTCAGACGAAGCTACATTTAAAGTGATTTCATCTTTATTGATTTCTGATACACTTAAAGAATAACCTCTTTCCAAAGCTTCAGGAACTTCATATGTCTGCGCGATGTCTTTTGGGTTGGTAATTTTCACCACATACTTTTCATCTTTTTCAGGGGTGATCGTGAAAGCGCCCATTCCAAAATGAAAACTTTTTAAGTCAGCTACTTTCTCACCTTTGGAGTTTTCTACTATCCCTTCCACATCAGCAGGCTTTCCAAATTCATTGAGCGCTTTAAAGGCAACTTTACTTTCAAGGCCTGTTACCAGATCTCCGCCTTCAGGATACATTTTAAAATCTATGGTATTTAATACAATAGGAATGGATCTTGAAATAGACTCATTGCTTCCTTCATAGCTTATTAAAATATTTAACAATCCATCGTTGGTGGCAAGGGCTTGAGGAAGATTGAATTTAATAAATGCATCTCCCTGTTCATTGGTAGTGCCTTTTTCTTCCATATAATTTTCGCCATCTAGCTTTACTATAAATTTATAGGGAGTATTCGCAAGAGGTTTGTTTTCCAGGGTTTGCATTTTAACAGTAGCGCTTACGTTATCGCCTTTGCCAAACGCTTTTCTGTCAAAATCAAGTTTCATTTTTAATTTAGGCAGAACCACTGCCTGAACCTGGATTTCCTTTTCGAATATGGCCGCATTGGACTCATTCTTCTGCCAATTGGTATAGGCTTTTATCTTATATAAACCGCCGGCTGCTTCCTGTTCCAGTTGAAAATCACCGCTGGCAAAACCTTTTTTAGAAATCAGTTTGATATGTTTTGCAATGTTGCCTTTAGGGTCGATAAACTCCACATGGAGTATATCACTGACAGAAGAAGCTCTGAAATCTGTACCATTCCTAAGGTATGCCTTAAACCAGATGGCTTCTCCCGGCTTATAAAAAGGCTTATCCAGGTGAAGGTATACTCTCTCCTCCGGAAATTTTTCCTGCATCACATTCAATGCAGCCAGGATCTTTGGAAGCACACTCAGGTTGCTTGAAAAAGATGCCCTGTAATTGCTTGCCACCGACATTCCTATCACGCTGAGGATAAAAATTGTCAGGCTGGACAATAGAACGGTTTTATTAAATCTTGGTATCATGGTTTTTATAGTTTAAAAATCGTTTTCCTTATAGATGCCGCAGATTTCAATATTCCATAAGCAGATAAAAATATTTTTTTGGTATCTTTAAGAAATTATGCAAATCATGCCTTCCTGACCGTTTTAAGGAAGATTTCTGCATCCATGCTGTTTATTCCCAAAAAAGACGCAAGTAAACTTTCTGACCCAGAATTAATCTCTAAATACAGGTCAACGGATGAGACTATATATGCAGGTGAATTATTTCAGCGCTATAATCACCTGGTATATGGTGTTTGCATGAAATATTTAAAAAACCCCGAAGAAAGCCGCGATGCGGTAATGAACATCTTTGAAAAACTTCTCGAAGACCTTAAAAAACATGAAATCGGTAATTTTAAAGGCTGGCTGCATACGGTAGCCAGGAACCATTGCCTCATGTTTATAAGGGCCAATAAAAATTTTCAGAAAGAAAGTGAAGAAAGTCTGGATCAGGTTATGGAATTAAGCTACTCCATGCATCATTATGAAAACGAGACAGACATGTCCATACATAACCTTGATGATTGTATTAAAAAACTGGCTGACGAACAAAAGCGATGTGTGGAGCTGTTTTATTTTGAAGATAAATGTTATAAAGAGATTGCAGAGCTTACCAGGTACACTCTCAATGAAGTGAAGAGCTTTATTCAGAATGGCAAGCGTAATCTTAAAAATTGTTTAAGCAGTAAAAATGAACAAGTATATAAATAAAGGAAAATTGTTTTCAGAACAGGGCTGCCTTTCACTGGAGCAGATTATGGATTACCTCCATGAGCGCTTGCCTATGAAAGAGCGCAACCATGTCGAAAGGCATATGCTGGATTGTGAGCTTTGTTCCGATGCAGTAGAGGGATATGCTTTGATGGAGGAAAAGGAAAGGGCTGCATTTACCATAAGAGATTTAAATAAGAGCATTAGATCAGGGGCTGAAAAAATACAATACAGGTGGATGGTCGCTGCCGTGACTGCAGTAATGATATTTGGAGGGGGGCTGCTTTATCTGAATTATAACCTGACTTCTGAAAAAGAACTTTCCTTAAGCGATAAGCAGGAAGTAAAAGATACCGCAGTAAATAAGCCTGAAGAAACAAACCAGAACATAAAAGATCAGCAGGATAAGATTGCTATAGATTCCCGAAAGGAAAATAAGAAAATGGAATTGGAAAGGGATGGTGTAATAATCCCTTCCACAAATTCTGATGCTTACCTGAACCAGGAAGTTCCTAAAGCGGAGGAACCTGTTTATGGAATGCCAACTGAGACCACTAATACTGAACTTAACGGGGTAAGTTCAGTTCCTGAAGACAGAGACAAATCTTTCAAAGAAGAAGAATATGCTCCTGTATTGAGTGAAGATAAAAGGAAAATGCTTTCTAAAGATGAGGTGGTGACGGACAAAGTGATAGAAAACAAAAAGAATGTTATGCCTCAAAACAACGTCATCGTCCAGGAGAAGTCTGACCGAAGCACAACTCTTAAGAAGAGCAAAAAGAAAGCCGCTACTCCACATTATCATGTGGAGACATCACGGGCGTATAAAACAGATGATGTAAAGCCGTCGGGAAAAGTCGGAGATATGGAAATGGATGACCTGAAAGAGGAATCAGAAGGGAAAAATATTTTAAATGATGCAATTACAAAATACCAGCAAAAGCAATATGATGCCGCAATAAAAGATTTTGAAGAGATATTAAAGACTGAGCCGGATAATTCACAGGCGTTATATTACAATGGACTATCTTATCTGGAATTAAAAAATTACGACAAGGCTATTGCTAATTTCGAAAAAGTAAAACCAGGTGATTCTTTATATGAAGATGCTCAATGGAAAAAAACTATAGCACTAACCGGCAAAGGGGATAAAGAAAATGCTAAGAAACTTCTGCAGGATATTATCAATTCAAATGGAAAATATAAAGTGCAGGCGGAAGAGGAATTGAAAAAGCTGCAATGATATTAAAAAAATAATGTAGAGACGCGATTAACCGCGTCTCTACGGAATGTTAGCCAATATATTTTAAAAACTCGCTCTTCATTCCTTTTTTCTGAAATTTTCCACTATAATGAGAAGTAACTGTTCTGCTGTTGGTGTCATTCACTCCACGCGATGCTACGCATAAATGAAGCGCATCAATGACTACAGCCACATCCTCTGTCTGAAGTGTCTCTTTCAGGTCATTGGCAATTTGTACGGTAAGTCTTTCCTGCACCTGCGGACGTTTTGCATAATGTTGTACAATACGATTGATTTTTGACAGACCGATTACTTTACCAGAAGAAATATATGCCACATGCGCTTTTCCTATGATGGGTACAAAGTGATGTTCGCAGGTAGAATAAAAGGTAATATCTTTTTCTACCAGCATTTCATTGTATTTGTATTTGTTCTCAAACAGTCTTGCTTCAGGTCTATTGGCAGGATTTAATCCGCTGAATATTTCCTTCACGTACATTTTTGCAACGCGGTTAGGCGTTCCTTTTAAGCTGTCATCTTTCAGATCTAAACCAAGAATGAGCATGATTTCCTTGAAATGCTTTTCGATCAGTTCAATCTTGATCTGGTCATCCATTTCGAATGCATCATCTCTGATGGGAGTCTCAATAGAACTACCAATGTGTTCGTCACCGATCTCATCTATTTTAAGGTCTTTAATCAGCTGGGTATTCAACGAAATTCCTTTCTGTTTCATAAAGGGTAATTTTTAAATCGTATTTAGTGTCTATCTTTTTTCTTAAAAGGTTGTATATCACAAACGCAATATTTTCTGCTGTCGGATTTAAGCTTTTGAATTCCTCTACGTCAAGGTTGAGATTTTTGTGATCAAAACGGCGAATTACATTTTCTTTGATTATATCGCTCAATTCTTTCATGTCTATAACGTATCCGGTATCTTTATTAGTTTCACCAACAATTTTTACAATCAGCTCATAATTGTGCCCGTGGTAGTTGGGATTATTGCATTTCCCAAAATACAGGTCGTTTTTGTCCTTATTCCAGTCAGGATTAAATAGCCTGTGTGCTGCATTAAAATGTTCCTTTCTGTAAACTGCAACCTTCATAAGGATTTCCAGGTATTGTTTTGGTATTAGATGAATTTAAACAAAAATAGTTACAAAAATTTCGATTTATTTTAAAAAATTCAAATATTATATCCTGATTTGTAACCTATTGATACTTACTTATGAAAAGAAAATATATCTATTTACTGGTCCCGGCTCTGGCAATCTGCATGGTTCTTTTTGTGCGTTCGGCCAAACCTGCCAAGGATACTGATATAGAAGTCTTGCTTTCCCGGATGACACTGGAAGAGAAAGTAGGTCAGATGACCAACCTTACGCTTTCAACTATCGCCCGAGAAGAAGAGAATAATCTTATCCTGGAAATCCCTAAAGTGAAAGACGCGATTATTGCTCATAATATAGGGTCATTTCAGAATGTGGTGTCGCATGCTTATTCTGTGGAGACCTGGCATACTATTATAAATCAGATACAGGATGTGAGTATGAAAGAAACCAGGATGAAAATTCCTTTTCTTTATTGTATTGATGCGGTGCATGGGGCCAATTATTCTCTTAATTCTACTTTATTTCCACATAATCTTGCGCTGGGAGCAACACGTAATCCGGAGCTTGTGAAGAAATGTGCCGAGATTACGGCAAAGGAAGTAAGGGCTTCTGGAATCAGATACAATTTTTCTCCGGTACTGGATGTTGGCAGGCAGCCTTTGTGGCCAAGATTTGCCGAGACTTTCGGGGAAGATGTATACCTCACCAAAGTGATGGGCGTAGCGAGTATTAAAGGATATGAAGGCTCTGATCTTAAAAGCATTAATTCTGTCGCTTCCTGTATGAAGCACTATGTAGGTTATTCAGTTCCGGATAATGGTAAAGACAGGGCTTCTGCAAATATTCCTGAGATAGCGTTGAGGGAGTATTTCCTTCCTTCTTTCAAGGCAGCTATCGATGCAAAAGCACATACCCTTATGGTGAATTCAGCAGAAGTAAATGGAGTGCCTGTACATGCGAGTAAATATTTGCTTAGTGATGTGCTGAGAGGAGAATTAGGATATAAAGGAGTAGTTATCAGTGACTGGGAAGATGTAAAAAAAATGCATGAAAGGCATCGGGTAGCTGAAAGTTACAAAGAAGCAGTAAGGCTTTCTGTGGAAGCAGGCATTGACATGTGCATAGTGCCCATGGATTTTAAATTTTATGAATACCTTATTGAATTGGTGAAAGAAGGAAAAATTTCTGAAGACAGAATCAACCAGTCTGTGAGGAGAATTTTAGAGTTGAAAAAAGAGCTTGGTTTGTTTGAAAAACCTTATGTGGAGAAGGAAGCGCTTAAAAATTTCGGCCTGGCCGAATATAAAACAGTAGCCTTGGATGCTGCGAGGGAATCAGTAACTCTGTTGAAGAATACTAACCAGACTTTACCTATTGCAAAAAGTAAAAAGGTGTTTGTGATTGGTCCGGGATCAGTATCACTTACAGCGCTTAATGGTGCATGGTCTTATACCTGGCAGGGGAAAGAAAGTAAATATTTTCCACAAGGAGAACGTACCATTGCCAGTGCGATCAGAAGTGAAATAGGCGATGATAATTTTCTTTATTATAAAGATTTTGATTTCAGAGACAGCACATTCAATGTTGAAGAAATAAGAAAAGCTACAGAGACAGCAGATTATATAGTGCTATGCCTGGGTGAAGATGCATATGCGGAGACTCCCGGCAACATCAAAGATCTTAATCTTCCTGCTGCCCAGATGAGACTGGCAAAAGGAGTTTGCTGGGCAGGAAAGTTAAATAAAGCCCCTGTAATTTTAGTGCTGACATCTGGACGGCCAAGAATTATCCGTGAGCTGGAACCGGAAGTAAGCGCAATACTATTTGCTTATTGGCCGGGTTCACAAGGTGCAAGTGCCGTAGGAGATATTTTATTCGGAGACTATAATCCAAATGGGAAACTGCCTTTCACTTATCCCAAATTCCCCGGAGACATTAATACATATGACCACAAGCAGTTGGATGAAGCAGTGGAAGAAACAGTTCCTGAATACAAATATTATTACAAATTTGATCCGCAGTGGGAATTTGGGTATGGATTAAGTTATACCACTTTCGAATATAGTAATTTGACAGTAAGTCCGGATAAGCTAACTGCAACTGGTTCAGTGAAAGTTTCGGTCACTGTAAAGAATACAGGTAAACTTGCAGGTAAAGAATCTGTAGAGTTGTATGCAAGAGATCTATATGCTTCGGTTACGCCTTCCGTAAAAAGATTAAGAGCATTTAAGAAAATTAATTTAGAGCCCGGCACTTCGCAGGTAGTGGAATTTCAATTGACAAAAGATGATCTGGCCTTCGTCGGGCAGAATATGAAATGGATAACAGAAGCGGGTGAGTTTGAAGTGATGGTAGGAGGGTTGAAGGGGAAGCTTAACTACAATGATAAATAATGTGCTGAGAGATGAGTGCAGAGTGATGAGATTGTTTGACTCAGCACTCTGCACTCATCTCTCAATACTTCTATTCTGACCCCACTCCTAGATAGGTTCTTATCTTTTCTTTCTCAAATTTATCCCTCGCTTCCTGTTCTTTGGTAAAGAGAGAAACTATAATTCCCGCGGCAAAGGATGACGGTAGAGAAATAAGCGTAGGATTTTTTAATCCGAATATCGCATTTTCATTTTTTAAAATATCCACCCAGATTGTCGGGCTGATAATGATCAGCAGAATGGATAAAGTAGTTCCTGTGATAATACTGGCTGTGGCTCCTTTGGTAGTAAAATTTTTCCATAAGATGGAAAGTATGAGAGGAGGGAAGTTAGCGCTGGCTGCAATGGCAAATGCCAGTCCGACCATGAAGGCAACATTTTGCCCTTTAAAAATAAAGCCCAGCACTACCGATAAAATTCCTAAAGCTATCGTTGCTCTCTTGGCAACTTTTACTTCTCCTGCTTCGTCTGAAACTCCTTTTTTAATTACGCTTACATAGAGGTCATGAGAAAGGGAAGAGGCTCCCGATAGTGTAAGTCCTGCCACTACTGCCAGTATAGTAGCGAATGCTACTGCTGCTATAAAGCCCATAAATCCTGTTCCTCCTGTCATTTCCGCTAATTGCAAAGCAGCCATGTTTCCTCCTTTATCAGTAGCAATGATTTCTGATTGTCCGACCAATACCATGGCGCCGAAACCTATGATAAAAGTAAGTATGTAAAAATATCCAATGAAACCTGTTGCTACGAAGACAGATTTTCTTGCCTGTCTGGCATCTGGTACTGTATAGAATCTCATTAAAATATGAGGAAGTCCGGCAGTGCCAAGTATCAAAGCTATTCCAAGCGATAAAGTATCCAGTGGATTTTTCAATGCAGGAGCTAATCCCGGCGCAAGCACTTTATCAGAATATTTTTCTGCAGCCTGGTTAAATAATTCCAGCGGATTATAAGAGAAATGAGATAAAGTCATGATCACGATGACAGTAGCGCCACCCAATAATAAAACTGCTTTAATAATCTGCACCCATGTTGTCGCCAGCATTCCGCCAAATACTACATAGCAGGTCATAATTATTCCTACAATAACGATAGATAGCTCATAGGGAAGACCGAATAATTTTTGAAACAGACTTCCTGCGCCTACCATCTGTGCTATGAGGTAAAAAAGTATTGTCATCAAAGACCCTACTGCAGCAGCTATCCTGATAGGTCTTTGCTGCAGCCTGAAAGCTACTACGTCTGCAAAGGTATATTTTCCTAAATTTCTCAGAGGCTCTGCAATCAGGAACATGATCAGAGGCCAGCCTACCAGAAAGCCGATAGAATATATTAAACCATCATAGCCATAAAGAGAAACCATTCCTGCTATTCCTAAAAAGGAAGCTGCGCTCATATAGTCGCCTGCCAGAGCAAGACCATTCTGAAAACCACTAATATTTCTTCCCGCAGCATAAAATTCAGAAGTGGTTTTTGTTTTCTTGGCTGCCCAATAAGTGATGAATAATGTTGCTGAGACAAAAAGTAAAAATGTACAGATCGCTAGCGGATCTATTTGTCCGAAGTTGACTAAAAAAATCATTTTGAGAGTTGGCTTTTAATGTCCTTTACTTTATGGTCGTATTTATTATTTGCCCACCAGACATACAGTCCTGTGAGAATCCATGAAAAGATGATGATCCCAATTCCGATAGGTATTCCAAGGGTTACATTTTTCTGAATTTTGGTAGCCAGCAATTCTTTATTGAATGCAATGGTGCCAATGAATCCGAAATACACCAATAAGATTACCAGGGTTAATAAAATGGAGATGGTCCATCTGGTTTTCACCAGCTTTTTAAAAGCCGGCGAAATAATTATTTTGTTATGATCTTCATTCATATTTTTGCGGGTACTAAATTAAAATAAAAAGATAAAATACCGGGTAATTGCGGGAACTTTTCCTTTTGGGCGTATGTTGCTCAAAAAAATATTTTTTGGAATAATTCAAAATGACTTAATAAATATTCTTTTAATAGCATAAAAAAACGTATTTTTACAAATAAAATTTGGCTATCGTGGACTTTGAAGCAATTAAATATAAGATCACAGAATACAATAAGGCCTACCGGAAGATGTTCACTACGTCTTCTTTTCAGACCCACAGCATTGTATTGCTGCACATTTTAAGCAGGATAGATAATACTATCCCTGTATATTTTATCAATACCGGATTTCATTTCCCGGAGACAGTAGCATTCCGTGATCAGATTGCAGAAATGCTGAAGCTGAACCTGAAGGAAGTTTACTCTTCTACGCCCCGTCACATGCAGAAAGATTCTCAGGGAAAACTCCTGTTTGCTTCCGATCCTGATTTTTGCTGCTATCTGAATAAAGTTCAGCCTTTGGAGCCCATACTTGCCGAGCATGATGTGTGGATTAACGGAGTAAGAGCTGATCAGAGTTCTGTTAGAAAATCTTTTAAAGAAGAAGAAAAAGCTCCTCATGATGTAATCCGCTATCATCCAATGCTTGATTGGAATACAAAAATGATTGAACTTTACATCAAAGAACATAAACTTCCCCGTCATCCACTGGAAGAAAAAGGATACTTCAGTATTGGATGTGAGCCTTGCACACGTAAATTTGACCTTGAGTGGAGCGCCAGAGAAGGAAGATGGTTTGGATTGAAAAAAACAGAATGCGGATTGAATACCGACTTAATCAATAAACAATAATCCTTCGGGAGTTTAAATTTTTTTTCAGATGAATATATTAGTTACGGGAGGCGCCGGTTACATAGGTGCAGAACTGGTTTATAAACTATCTCAGTGTGAAGACGTGTCCAAGATTGTCGTATATGATAATCTTACAAGAGAAAACTACAACCTTTTTATCAGCCATAGTCATAAGATCAATAATAATAAGGTAAAGTTTGAACTGGGTGATATACTTGACTCGAGAAAGCTGAGAAAAGTACTCAAAGATATTGATGTAGCGTACCATCTGGCGGCAAGAGTGGATACTCCTTATTCCAATGTTGATTCACATGTTTTTGAGCAGGTAAATAACTGGGGTACGGCCGAACTGGTATATGCGGTGGAAGAATCAAAAGTATCGAAGTTTATTTATTTAAGCAGCGCTTCTGTTTACGGTTCTTCTAAAAAACTGGTAGATGAAAATACTGCTCCAAACCCCAGAACATTTTACAGCATATCCAAGATGAGAGGGGAGGAACATGCCAGAAGGCTGATGAAAAAAATGGAAACTGTAATTGTGAGATGCGGGAATGTGTATGGTTATACTCCTACCTTAAGCTTTGATTCGGTAGTGAATAAATTCATGTTTGATGCAAATTTCACCAATAGAATTTCTATCCACGGTTCGGGAAAGCAGTCCAGATCTTTTATCAATGTAATGAAAGTGGTTGATGGTCTGATAGCATTGAGAAATAAACAGGTGCGGTCAGATGTATACAATCTTATAGATTTTAATTATGAAATTCTTGATATAGTAGATCTGATGAAAGAAATTTTCCCCGATCTTGAATTTTTATTCATCAATCAGCACCTGGAATTAAGAGAGCTGAAATTAAATCCTGAAACCAGGTTTAATGAGATCTATAAAATACCTAAGACTGATTTTAAGGAAGAGCTTATAAAATTCAAAGAAAGATTTGCTTTTAACCCATATGCGAGTGTGCCGGTTAATTAATTCTGGAAAAATAATTAATTTTATGAAGCCTGTATGAAACAGGCTTTTTTTATTTTAAGCAATTATCATTTGAAATCCATTACTGAAATAAATCTGGAACTACCGGAGGGGAAAAAATTCTGGTCGGCTGAACGGGACTGGGAGCAGGAAATTATTTATTTCCTGCTGGTAGATAGATTTCATGATGATAAAAAAAGGAAGACGGTTGATACAAAAGGGAATAGCAAGGGATTTGGAACTTTTGAAGAGCTTAACAAAAACTATGGAGGTACACTAAAAGGTATAAAGCAACATTTAGGTTATATAAAAAATTTAGGTTGCACTTCTATATGGCTTAGTCCTGTCTTTGAAAATAATCCTGAAAGTTATCACGGTTATGCCATTCAGAATTTTTTTAAAATTGACCCACGCTTTGGCGCCAATAAAGACTTAAAGGATTTAATAACAGAGGCACATGCGCTTGGCCTTAGAGTCATACTGGATGTAGTGTTAAATCATTCCGGAAATAACTGGTCCTATAAAGATAACAACGACAGGTATTATAAAGATGGAATGAGGTATGACTTTGGAAGATGGCATAGCGAAGAATATCCTGTTCCTGTGGAGTTAAGAGATCCTCAGCTTTATAAACGAAAGGGAATGGTGCGAAACTGGGATAAATATCCTGAAACAACGGAGGGTGATTTTTTTGTCTTAAAAAAATTTAACCTAGATGAATCCAGAAAAGGAAGAGAGTTGCAGAATATGCTTCTGAAAATATATTGTTACTGGATTAAAGAAACAGACTGCGATGGCTTCAGGCTTGATGCGGTAAAACATATCGGACAGATACCTGTGGCAAGATTCTGCCAGGGTATAAGAGAATACACCAATGCTATCGGTAAGAAAAACTTTTTTCTCTTTGGTGAAATACCCGGAGGCGATGCTTTATGTACATCTTTCTTTACTCCTATTAGGGTCAGCGGAGAGAGTTTTAATGGGATGGATTCAATATTAGACTTTCCTCTGCATTTTATACTGGCTAAAATTATTGAAGGAAAAATTTCACCGGAACACTTGCTTGACAGGTACCAGTCTAAAAAAATGTATTACGGCGACAAAAAATCAGGAGATATTCCATTTATTAATTTTTTAGACAATCATGATCAGATGGAAAGTCCTTACAAGAAAAGGTTAGGAGCTTATTTATCCAATGAGCAGATCATTGCAGCGATAGGTATTTTATTCTGCCTTCCTGGAATTCCATGTCTTTATTATGGAACGGAGCAGGGTTTGCAAGGGGAGGGTAATTCAGATATTTATGTAAGAGAAGCGCTCTTTGATTCCAAAAGTGATGTGAGTCTTTTAAATGAGCAGTGTAATCTTTATAAGGAGATTGCGGTGCTTGCAGAAATAAGAAGCAGTTTTAGAGAGCTTACTCACGGAGCGATTGTATTCCCTGAAATTTTTGAAGACTCATTCCTGGAAAAAAGCATGTCTGGCATAGTAGCTTTTTCCAGAAAGCATTCAGAGAGTGAGGTATTTGCCTTATATAACCCTTCCAACGAAAAGAAAACAATTTACGTAAATACAGATAATGCAATTTCGGGCGCAGGAAATACTCTGAAAAGCATCTATACTACAGGAAAAGTAAAAAGACAGATACCTGTTAAATCTTATAACGGCACATATTTTTTTGAAGTTGAAATAGCACCTTTTCAGTTTATTATATTAAAATAAAATGCTATCTTTCAAGCAGTAATATATAAATGGACCTTAAAGAACATAACAACCAGTTACCGTCCTCAACCTATATACAGGCCATCTTCTCGGTCTTATTTTTTATGTGGGGTTTGCTTACTGTTCTGAATTTCGTACTCCTTGATCATCTTAAATATCTATTCCAGCTTTCCTATAGCATTTCCACATTAATCAATTTAACCTTTTTTGGAGCATACCTCATTGTTTCACTTTATGCTGGCTCCATTATTAAAAAAGTGGGATATAAGAAAGGGATTTTTGCAGGATGGGTACTTTCTTCCCTGGGATGTTTTGTATATGTGCTTGCGGTGTCGTTAAGAGATTACCACCTCTTCCTTGCGGGACTTTTTATTCAGGCTTCGGGTATTACCATTCTCCAGGTAGGAGCCAATTTGTATGTGGTATTATTTGGGAATTCGGCTACTGGTGCGAGTAGGATCAACTTCGTGCAGGGTTTTAATTCTCTAGGAACAGTGCTTCCTCCATATCTTATTGTGGAAGTGCTTTGGCTGATGGTTGATCTTCCCAGCGATTCAAGACAATACATCATGCGTGAACAGGTAGTGGAAATGGAAGCTCAGTTTGTTTACTATCCTTACCTTGTGCTTGGTGTGCTTATGACTGCCTTTGCTGTTTTTCTATGGTATGCCAATATTCCCCAGATAAATATTGAAAAAGAGGAGCCTCTTAATAAAATGCCTTATCATCCTCGCAGACACGTTATGCACTTTCCGCAACTTCGTTTAGGCGCATTTGCGATTTTTGCATATGTAGGAGCTGAAGTGGCTATTGCTAATTATTTAGAGGACTTTGCAGAAGATAACGGTAAGTTTTACTGGGGGGCCGCTATGGTCGGCCGGTTTATTGGCGCCTTTGTTCTAACAAAGATTAGCCCAAGAATTGCAGTAGGTTTTGCCGGATCCATGGCAGCCTTTTTAGTTATACTTTCCATATTTACATCCAATTTAGGTGGAATTCCAATATGGACTATCACTGCCGTAGGACTATTTAACTCCATCCTTTTTCCATCAATATTTGCATTGGGAATCAATGGGTTGGGTAAGTTTTCATTGGACGGTTCGTCAGTACTGATTATGTCGATAGTAGGGGGGGCGGTAATTCCTTTTGTCGTACGAAACTTTTCTCAGATGAAAGACTTTCCGCCTGAACTGAGCCAGCAATTAGCATTTATCATTCCTGTTATTTGCTATTTGTATATAGTGCTGTATGGTCTGAAATTTTCCAGGTTTGAAAAGAAGGATGATATTCCTGCCACTAAACTTCCAAACTATATCGTCCCATAGGAAGATTTAAAGTAAATTATTGTTTATTACAATAATATTGCTTTAAATTACTTTTAAATAAAACGATAACTAGCAATGCCTTCCGAGTCGACGAAAGAATTAACCACTTCCAGGATAAAGAATTCTAATCCTAAACTTATTAAAAAAGAAATAGCCGAAGACTTTTTTGGAGTCTTTACAACAGAAGATATCAAGGAAGGGGAGTTTATTTTTAAGAACTGGAATGACAATTGCGCGCGCCTCACGTCTGAAGAAATAAAAAAATTAAATCCTTCTTACAGGGTTTTCTTTGAAAAATATTCTACCGAAATACAACCATTTACTTATATCGGTCCTTTTGAAAATGAGGATGTAACTCATCAATTGGAATATTATATCAATCATTGCTGCGATCCTAATACCTGGCTTTTGAATGATGATGACGTAGTTGCACGAAGAGATATCAAGGCAGGGGAACAGATTACTATTGATTATGCGACTTTTGTCTTGCATGAATTTGAAAGCTCCAGGATTGAACGTTGCCTCTGCGGCGCTGCCAATTGCCGTGGCACCATTAGTGATCATGACTGGTGGAAGCTAAGAGAAGTTTATAAAGGACATTTCCTTAGCTGGATCCAGGAAAAGATAAATAAAAAGGAGGAATCTCCCCTGGTAAAAGTTTCTAAAAGCTAATCCACATTATTTCCTGAATGCATCCCTGTTATTCAGGTAACATGATTTTCATCCATTGACTTAAACCAATTGATTGCTTCTTCATAATTTGTAAATAATTCTGTCGTGACTGAAGGCCTGCTGAAACTTGTATAAACCATATGCATCAGATTATGCATAGGTTTACCAGATATAAATGCCCATGCATACATATTATTTACCGCAGCATGCATAGCTAAATAATCTCTGGATTGCTTATCCATCCATACTATGTTGTCCCATTCCTGGATTACATAATATTTTTCCTTATCAACTACTTCCGTAAATAACTCAAGGATTTTTTTGGTAGCAAAAATCTCCAGGTGTAATTCTGTTTTACATTTGATATACAAAATGCGATTGTCGATATGAATTTGTACAAATTCATTTTCAATATTTTTTTTCATAGCTGTGTTGATTTGTACAAATCTATATTTTTTTTTCAAATGTAAAAATAAATTTTACAAAAATTTCAAAATAAAAGGAGACTTAGCTCCTCTTAATTAGTATTTTTAACAAAACTCTTTGAATGCCAATTCAAGATGTTGTGCTATCATCTCTGCTGATCTTCCCTCAATATGATGTCTTTCAATGAAGTGAACCAATTCACCGTCTTTAAAAATGGCCATAGACGGAGAGGAGGGAGGATAAGGTAAAGTATATTCTCTTGCTTTCTGAACGGCTTCTTTATCTACTCCGGCAAAAACAGTTACCAGTTTACCTGGCTTCTTTTCACTTTTCTGCAAAGCCATTTTCACTCCTGGTCTGGCTGCACCTGCTGCACAGCCGCATACTGAATTTATTACCAGTAATACTGTTCCTTTATCCTGATTTAAGATACTATCTACATCCTGCGGAGTTTTCAGTTCCTGGAATCCTGCAGAAGTCAGGTCCTGCCTCATGGGCGCTACTAATTGTTCGGGATACATAAATTGTTAAAAGTTTTAGGTTAAAAGTTTCAAGTTATGTTATAATAAGCTTGCTTAAGTATAAGCTTTGAACTTTCCTTTTTATAAAAAGCCAAGTTCTAATTTTGCGGCATCAGACATCATATCCTGATGATAAGGCGGATCAAAAGTCAGATCCACAATCACATCATTAACTCCTTCCACGCTTCTCACTTTTGCTTCCACTTCTCCGGGAATCTGTCCGGCTGATGGGCACGACGGCGATGTAAGTGTCATCACAACATTTACATTATTCACCGGGAAAATTTTAATGTCGTAAATAAGTCCGAGATCAAAAACATTCACAGGAATTTCAGGATCATAAACGGTTTTAATCGCGTTGATGATCTTTTCTCTCAAATCCTGTTCGTTTATATTCGTATTTTCAGTGTTCTCGCTCATATATTGATTGTTAAATTGTTTTATTGTCTAATTGCTTTGATCAGCAATTCAACAATATGACAATACAACAATTTGTCATTTTTTACTTTCAAGTTTAGTTTTATACGCCAGCGCATGCAGCTTCATTTGTTTTACCATAGAAGCCAATCCATTGGCTCTGTTCATAGATAATAAGGTATTTAAGCCAGCTTTATCTATAAAGTATAATTCATTACTTACAATTTCTTCAGGTTCCTGTCCGGATAAAATCCTCACCAGAATGCTTATCACTCCCTTGGCGATCTTTCCGTCACTATCTGCCTCAAAAAAAACTTTATTGTCTTTCAGGCTGGAGTTAAGCCATACTTTGGACTGACAACCTTTTATTTCATTCTCCGGTATTTTGTATTTTGTATCAAAAGGAGAAAGTTTATTACCCAGATCAATAATGTATTGATACTTATCTTCAGAGTCGTCAAATAAAGAGAACTCATCTATAATTGTATCCTGTATTTCTTTTATCGTTGGCATCCGGATCGTCTATCTTAACATTTTTATTGCCTTATTAATTCCCGCAATTAATTTATCCGCTTCTTCTATAGTATTATACAAGGCGAAAGATGCCCTTGACGTGCCCGTAATATTAAACCTGCCCATTAAAGGTTGGGTGCAATGATGACCTGTTCTGATGGCAATACCATGCTGATCCAGCAAAATACCAATATCCTGGTGATGTATTCCTTCAATGGAGAAGGAGATGATACTTACTTTCTGCTTTGCCGTTCCTACTATTTTCAGCCCATCAATATGTTTTAACTGCTCAGTGGTGTATTGCAATAAGTTATTCTCATGTGCTCTGATAGATGCTTTACCCAATTTATCAAGGTATTCAATGGCATATTTTAAGGCTACTGTATCGGCTATATTAGGAGTGCCAGCTTCAAACTTATAAGGAAGTTCATTGAATGAGCATTTTTCATACGACACTTCTCTGATCATTTCACCGCCGCCCTGATAAGGCGGCATAGCTTCCAGAATTTCTTTTTTACCATAGAGTATGCCAATTCCGGTAGGGCCGTAAAGCTTGTGACCGGATAATACATAGAAATCAGCATCTAAGTCCTGTACATCTATATCAAGATGTGATGCGGCCTGAGCGCCGTCTATTAATACCTTTGCTTCTTTTTTATGAGCCAGAGAGATGATCTCTTTTACAGGGTTAACAGTACCTAATGTATTGGAAACATGATTGACTGCTACAATTTTTGTTCTGTCCGACAGCAGTTTCTCATACTCTTCCATGATAAGATCGCCGGCATTGTTTACAGGAATAATTTTTACAAAGGCACCTTTTTCGACAGCAAGCATTTGCCATGGAACCATATTGGAATGATGCTCTAATCCCGAAACAATTATTTCATCACCTTTTTTAATATTCTGTCTTCCATAACTGGAAGCCACCAGGTTGATTCCTTCAGTGGTGCCTTTGGTAAAAATGATCTGCTCAACGGAAGGGGCGTTGATGAATAATTTCAAAGTCTCTCTGGTGAGTTCAAAGGCACTGGTAGCTTTTTCAGCTAAAGTGTGTATGCCGCGGTGAATATTGGCATTGTACGAAGAATAGTAATCTGTTAAAGCATTGATCACGGTTTGCGGCTTCTGGGTAGATGCTGCATTGTCAAGATATACCAGAGGCTTTCCATGCACTGTCTGTTTTAATATCGGGAAGTCTTTTCGGATATGCTCTATGTCATAAAGCTTTCCTGATTTTTCCAATAATTCCTCTTTTGATAATCCCATAATAATCCTTTATACTTTTTTTCCCTGCTGAAAATTATTGAGGAATCCCCGGTAAGAAAAGAAGAAGGGGATTTACCATCCGGCTGTAAGCCCGCATTCGCAGGAATGAGTTAAAAATTATTGCCCAGGCTCTGATTGATTCCTCTGATAAGAAACTCTTTCAGCGCTTCAATTTTAATATGATCTATTATATCCTGTGCAAAAGCAATCACGAGCAACGCCTTTGCCTTTTCCTCACTGATTCCTCTCGATCTTAAATAAAATAAAGGTTCTTCATCCAGTTGTCCTATGGTTGCTCCGTGAGAACACTTTACATCATCAGCGAAGATCTCAAGCTGAGGTTTTGTGTTCATGGTTGCATCCTTGGAAAGTAAGATATTTTTATTGGATTGAAATGCATTTGTTTTCTGAGCATCCTGTTTTACAAAGATCTTCCCGTTAAAAACACCTGTAGATTTATCATTTAAAATCCCTTTATATAATTCATTGCTGAAGCAGTTTGGCTTGGCATGATCTGCAATAGTATGATTGTCGACATGTTGTGTGCCCTTCAGTAAATACAAACCGTACATAGTGGCTTCAGAATGTTCTGCGTTTAAAACAATGTTGAGGTTGTTTCTTATAATATTTCCATTGAGGCTTACAGTGGTAGACGAAAAATTACTTTTTCCTTCCTGATAAACCTGGGTGGTTCCTACGTGGGAAGCTGTTACAGAATCATTCTGAATTTTGTAATATTCAGCCCTTGCGTCTTTTCTTAAAATTATTTGCGTGATCACATTGCTGAAGCCCGACTCTTTACCGATGGTATGATAAGATTCTACAAATTTAGCTTCAGCATTTTCTTCAATCAGGAAAATATTATGCGGCTGGATGAAGATGTTTTCTTTTCTCGCATCAGAAATAAAATACAATACCACAGGCTCTTCTAATGATTTCCCTTTCGGTATTTTTATGAATGTACCCTGATGGGATAATGCAGTATTTAAATAAGTAAAAGCATCATTTGTGGAAGATTTGCCAAAATATTTTTCCAGTACATCAGCATCCGTTTCCGCGAGTGGTTTGATGATTAAGCCGCTTTCGGGAGAAATGATTTTAGAAAGCTCCTGGGATAATTGCCCGTTTACAAATACTAAAATATTTCCTTTAAGATTTTTTATAAGATATTGTTCTATGTCTGCTTTTGTTAAAGCAGGAATAGTTTCTATGCTGAATTCTTTTTTTAAGGCAGCAGAGATGTTGGTGTATTTCCACTCTTCATTTTTTAAAGTAGGAAACCCGATTTTTTCAAAAGTAGCGATGGCTTCTTTCCTTCTCTCTTTTACAACAGAACCATTCTTCCCTTCAAGTTCCTGCTCAACGGTTTTATAATTTTCTAAAAGTAATTCTTTAAGATCCATATTAAATTTCTGATCCTTCTTTTACTGCTGACTTAATCCAATCGTAACCTTTTTCTTCAAGCTCCAGCGCGAGTTCTTTACCGCCTGATTTTACAATTTTTCCATTGTAAAGCACGTGCACAAAATCGGGAACTATATAATTCAATAATCTCTGGTAGTGTGTCACTACTATAGTTGCGTTTTCTCTTGATTTCAGTTTAGTAACGCCGTTGGCAACTATTCTCAAAGCATCGATGTCCAGTCCTGAATCTGTTTCATCCAGTATCGAGAGTTTTGGCTCAAGCATAGCCATCTGAAAAATTTCATTTCTCTTTTTCTCTCCTCCTGAAAAGCCTTCATTCAAAGATCTTTTCAGCAAAGACTGATCGATTTCTACCAGCTTGCTTTTTTCTTTCATGAGATTCAGAAAAGCTACTGCGTCCAAAGGTTCAAGTCCTCTGTGTTGTCTTATCTCGTTTACTGCAGTCTTTAAAAAGTTTGTAGTGCTTACTCCTGGAATTTCTACCGGATACTGAAAGGCTAAAAATATTCCTTCCCGCGCTCTTTCTTCAGGAGCCATTTCGAGCAGGTCTTTGCCTGCGAATTCTACAGTTCCACCGGTAACCTCGTATTCGTCACGTCCTGCAAGCACAGAGGCTAAAGTACTTTTCCCTGACCCGTTAGGTCCCATGATTGCATGGACTTCTCCCGGCTTTACTTCCAGGTTGATTCCTTTCAGGATTTCCTTCCCGTCAATGTTTGCTCTTAGATTTTTAATTTTTAACATACTTATTAGCTTAAAGCTGAAAGCGTAAAGCGTAAGGCTTTAGCTCAGCTGATTATACATTTTTATCTTTAGGCTTTTAGCCTTTAGCTACCCAACGCTTCCTTCCAGGCTAATAGCCAGAAGCTTTTGTGCTTCTACAGCGAATTCCATTGGAAGCTGGTTTAATACTTCTTTGCAGTATCCATTTACGATCATAGCTACTGCCTGCTCGGTATCCAGTCCACGCTGATTGCAATAGAAAATCTGGTCTTCACCGATTTTAGAAGTAGTTGCTTCATGCTCTACAGTGGCGCTGTTATTTTTTACTTCAATGTATGGGAAAGTATGAGCGCCGCATTGGTCGCCCATGAGAAGAGAATCGCATTGAGAAAAATTACGGGCATTATCTGCTCTTTTCATCACTTCTACCAAACCTCTGTAACTATTCTGGCTCTTTCCGGCAGAAATTCCTTTTGATACAATACGGCTTTTTGTATTCTTACCGATATGTATCATTTTTGTTCCTGTATCGGCTTGTTGGTAGTTGTTAGTTACCGCCACTGAATAAAATTCGCCTGTTGAATTATCTCCCTTTAATATTACGCTTGGGTATTTCCATGTAATCGCAGAACCGGTTTCAACCTGAGTCCAGGAAATTTTTGAATAATCCCCCATACAGATTCCCCGCTTGGTAACGAAATTATAAATTCCTCCTTTACCATTTTTATCACCAGGATACCAGTTCTGTACTGTGCTGTATTTTATTTCTGCCTTCTCCATCGAAATTAATTCTACTACTGCAGCATGCAATTGATTTTCATCTCTCATAGGCGCAGTGCAGCCTTCCAGGTAGCTCACATAACTTCCTTTTTCCGCAACTATTAATGTTCTTTCAAACTGTCCTGTATTGGCCGCATTGATACGGAAATAAGTGGACAGTTCCATAGGGCATCTTACCCCTTCTGGTATATAGCAGAACGATCCGTCGCTGAATACCGCTGAGTTAAGTGCTGCAAAATAATTGTCAGTAACAGGTACTACCGTTCCTAAATATTTTTTTACCAGTTCTGGGTGATCTTTGATCGCTTCGCTCATAGAGCAGAAAATAATTCCAAGCTCTCCGAGTTTTTCCTTATAGGTTGTGGTTACAGAAACACTGTCGATTACAGCATCCACTGCGACACCGGTAAGTCTCTTCTGTTCGTCAAGAGAAATTCCAAGTTTTTTAAATGTATCTCTCAATTCAGGATCTACTTCATCCAGGCTGTTTAATTTTGCTTTTTGCTTAGGGGCAGAATAATAAATGATATCCTGATAGTTAATGGCAGGGTAGGAAACATTTTGCCATTTTGGTTCTGTCAGTGTAAGCCAATGCTTATATGCCTTGAGTCTCCATTCAAGCATCCACTCGGGCTCATTTTTTTTTGCGGAAATAAACCTTACGATTTCTTCGCTTAAACCTTTAGGTGCGGATTCGTTTTCGATCTTTGTTTCAAAGCCGTACTTGTAATCCGAACCGGTTATCTCCTCAAGTATTTTTGTACTGTCGCTCATTCCTGGCTTATTTAGACTAATTCCAAATTAGAATACAAAAATATAACAAATCTGCCAATTTATGGTTCGGTAGGCTCTCTTTTTTAGCGGTAGACCATTAAAAAAGAGGAATATTTATAAAAAAACTATGGAGTTGGCAATTGGCAGTTGGCAAGGAGCAATTTGCCAACTGCCAATTGCCAATTATATAATTTTGTTCAAATCAGTGGAATATTCCTGTTTACCGTTTCTTCAAGAGAAATGAGCGTTTCAGTTCTCTGTATTCCATAGACTTTTTGAATTTTATCATGCAGTACTTCACGGAGGTGCTTAGTGTCCCGGCATACAATTTTTACAAACATAGAGTAATTGCCTGTGGTGTAATGGACATTTACCACTTCCGGAATATTTAATAAATCTTTGGCTGCCTGGTCGTAATAGGAACTTTTTTCCAGGTAAATACCTATGAAAGAAGTGATATCGAATCCCAGTTTGGAATAGTCAATATTTAATTGAAATCCTTTTACTATTCCCAGTTGTTCCATCTTTTTCATTCTCACATGCACAGTTCCGCCGGAAACGGAAATCTGTTTGGCGATATCAGTATAAGGCATAGATGCATTTTCCATCAGGAGGGAAAGGATCTGAAGGTCGATTTTATCAATTTCTAAATTTCGATCCATTTTAAGACTGCGTTTTTATAAAATTTTTAAAATATATATATTAATATTATAAAATATTAAATTAAATAAAAATATTATTGCGATTTTTTGAATGATTAGAATCTTTTATTAATTTTGAAGTGTTAAGATATTCTTAACTATACTGAAGGGTGATGGAACTGGCAAACATGCCCTCCTGTCTCGGGGGTGGTGAGTTCGGGACAAACGTAGCTTAATGGGTTGACCACAAAATTAATTCTGAGCTAATAGCTAACCGCACCTTGGTCGTTCGAATCGACCCCCTTCAGCATTAAGCCCGGTATTAGCCGGGCTTTTTTACTTCTGCTCTGCTAATTTTTGTTCTCACAATTCAGCTCACCTGTTTTATTCAGCTTCAGATTTTTATGATATCCTGTAAATACATCATAGTGATCCTCGCATTGCGCTGTGGGTGGGGTGATTACATCTTTTACTGTCTGCACCATGATGCCTGTGGCAATTAGTAAGCCCATAAACCATATAATAATTTTATTCATTTCACACAACCCTCCTTACTATCCAACCCGTATTCATTTTTATTAGTTTTTTCTCCTGAGAATTATAATGGAAAAATTCTTGCAATTTTGGTGAGATCTAGATTTATTCGCAATTCCGTATTAAATCCTATCAGATTTGTTTTGAAGGACTTGTATTGGTTAGGGAATGTGTGTTTTTCAAACATCACGTTATTTATCCGCAATTTAAATCAAACACAAAATTGATTTGCAGACGCTTGGATAAATTTTTTTAGTGATTTTATTGGTTTACTGCATTTCTATCACATTATTGACAAATAACATTAAAAAATTAAGGTTCAGAGCCCTTTTAATCCTGATAATATGACAAAGCACCTGGGATCTTTATTATTAATATTCATCTTCAGTCTGATCACATCGCCTCTGTTTGCAGGCGACACTATATTAGTAGAGAATAACCTTCCGCTTCAAAAGCAGAGTACCAAAAAGCCCCTGGGGTTAAGATCTATTTATGAATCTAAATACAAGCCATTTACAACGTTAAAATACTGGGGATATGCACGTGCGGTTTTCGGGTATAGAAATCTATCAGAAAGATATTCAACTATTCCCGCTAAAGAGTTAGTTAGTTTTAACGGTTATGATTTTGTAAATAATACTGTTTCCGGATATCAGGAACCACTTATATTATTAAGACTCGAAGGCAATCCTACTTCAAAAACTTTTTTCAGAACTCAGTTGGCTTTTAATAATCAGCTGGCTGGAATTGAATCAGGTCAATCTACCAATGCAGCAAGTTTTCAATCCGCCAATGGTCTTAATGCAAGTTTTACCGGAGGCTGGAATACATCAATAGGGGACTTTTCTCTTACAGCCGGAAGTTTTAACTGGTACAGAATGAGCCCGTTCACCTTATGGAATTATGAGTACCGTGATGATATGTTTGAAAGATACCCATGGGAGCCGGAAGGTATTGCATTCGGCAGGTATGATAAATATTATGTCGATCAGAATATCGCGAGGGATTCACGATGGGGGAATATTCTAACGCAGGGATTTATTCTAGAAGCAAAAAATCTTCCCTTGGGCTTTGCAACATCAATTTTTTACGGCAAGTCTCCTTATACAGGATCATATAGGTCTTATCTTACCAGGATACCGAAAAATAGTCTTGGTACGAGAATAGAGAAATCATTAAACAAGCATAAAATCGGAGCGAATTTTTATAGTGAGTACGGATATACCGATAGCACTGCTATATATAAATTCAGAAATCAGATCATTACTGGGGACGGAAGGTTGAACTTCGACAAAGTAAAAATATTTGTAGAAGGTGGTATGGCCAGGTTCCAGGATTTTGTGATGGCGCAGGATGGATATCTTAATTTAGGTACTGCGGTACCATTGGGAGGCTATCAAAATA
>JAIERY010000265.1 GCA_019746425.1 Cytophagaceae bacterium | reverse complement strand
GGTTCGCAAAACTTTGAAATATTTATTTGTTGCCTTTATTATTTATGGGGGATTAGCTCAGCTGGCTAGAGCGCTTGTCCCGGCGACGGGACAAGAGTGTCTTCGGTTCGCAAAACTTTGAAATATTTATTTGTTGCCTTTATTATTTATGGGGGATTAGCTCAGCTGGCTAGAGCGCTTGCATGGCATGCAAGAGGTCGTCGGTTCGACTCCGATATTCTCCACTTAGCCTTCTTACACTAAAGTAAGAAGGCTTTTTTTGTGTCACACTACGTATACATTTTGTACTCTGTATCTATTGATAAATATTATACAGGAGAAAGCCACAATCCTGCCCTCAGATTAAAGTTACATAATGCGGGCGCTACCAAATCGACAAAGAGTGGGATTCCATGGGTATTGGTTTATACAGAATTACACCCGGATAGAACCAATGCCCTAAAACGGGAGAAGGAAATCAAAAGAAGAAAAAGCCGGAAATATATTTTAGAGTTAATTGAGAAGCTGGTTTGAGCGTTTGTCCCGATGACGGGACAGAGGTCGCCAGATATTCTCCACCAAATAAAACAGAGAGAACAAAGAGAGGCAAATATTGCTCTTTCTCCTCTCTGTTTTAGAAAATCATATGAGGCCTATATTCATATGTTTATTTATAACCTTACACCAACCCTACATTTACCCCCAAATTTTATTACATTATAATTCATGAAAATTAGCATTCTTACATATCAGGGGAAATGGAATTTTTTGTAAATAAGGCTGTTTATGTGATAAATCATTGAAAATTATTGTAATTACCCTGTTTTTTTTATTACATTTGAACAGGTACAGTATAAAAAGCGTTTATTTATTTCTTAATCTTACCAGAGAAAATTTTTCATGTCTAAGTTAAAGAACATCATCAAACAACTTTCCCCCAAAGATTTTTCATCCATTTATGATTCTTTGATGGAAAGCAATGCTGAAAAGTCTGCCTACCTGTTAAAATTTCTTCGCGAAAAGCAATTGTCCGATACCAAGATTATGGAGGAGCTGGATGTCAATTCCAATGCATACTATACTCTTAGGTCAAGGCTTAACCAGAAAATTGAAGAATATCTTCTTCAGCAGATGGAAAGTCCCAGAACTACCTTGCTAAAAAAAGTAGCGACCATCAATGAGATTGTTTTTACTAAAAAGAAGGCCATTGCCATTGCTACTTTAAGGAAATTGGAAAAGGAATTGCTGGACTATGATCTTTCCAACGAATTAACCATTGTATATAAAACACTCAAAAAACTTCACATACATACCCCTGATCATTTTAATTATTCTCAGCTGTATAACAGGCACGTAGCATATATGCTTGCCCTGGACAAGACTGAAGACCTGCTGGCAGAATATTTTAAAAAGTATGGATATTATTTTCTTACCAATGACGAGACGGAAAAACTCGGATTAGTTCTATTGAAAAAAGAAGTAGAGAACGTAGCCAATCTTTACCAGTCACACAGGCTTTACATCTATTTAAAAATAGTGGAGATCTTCCATAGACTTTATGTAGAACAGGATAAAAGCACAGACGGAGAAGAATCCATTGAAGACATATTCGATAAAGTTCAGACCATTTTTGATTCTTACTATCTTGATTCTATTTATTATCATTTAAAATTAGTCTTTGAATTCCTCAAGCTGGAATATTACAACAATCATAATGTTCACCGCAAGGCGGAAAAGTATTTTGAGGAAGTCAATGAACAGACTTCAACCCTGCTTACCAATTATAACTTATATACATTTGCTCCTAAATTTTTGCTGAGCAAATTAGATAAGCATTTAAAAACCAATACCGAGAATCAGCTATACGAAGAAAGCAAAGCCATATTTGAAGATTTTGAAGTAGACAAAAATAATCTACCACAATATATCATTTATGTGACCTACCGTTCTGTGAGCTGCTACTACAGCGATAAATATGATGAGGCGGCACGCTGGATTAACAATATGCTTAATGAATTAAGCTTAAAAAGACTTCCGTATTCTCAACTTGAGATAAAACTTTTCCTTGGCTTACAATATTGCCTGATGAAAGATTATGATTTGTTTAATCAGCTTATCAATAGCATTCAAAGACAGGTAAGACTACTCGGCAAGCAAAACTGCCAGCACATATTGATATTTACCAAAATTCTGAAAACCTCTCTTAACGATACCAAGAAGAGTAAAGCGATAAAAATTCAGGGGTATATTAATAAACTCAAAAAGGCGAACACTCCTCATTTCTCTCCATTGAAGTACATTAAACTGGACGAGGATTTTATTGCAAGACTCAGCTAAAAAGCTGCCTATAATTTCTTAAGGTTTTCCTGGGTTAAAGGCTTGTTGATGTATTTCAGCACGAACTGATTTTTCTTAGCCTTGTTCATATCCTGCGGATTCAGAGAAGAGGTAAGCATTACCACTTTACAATGTCCTTTAATGCTTTCTGATAACCTGTCAAACTCATCCAGGAACTGGAAGCCATCCATTAAAGGCATATCAATGTCAAGGAAGATTATTTCGGGGAGGTAAAGACTTACCGGTCCTTTGGCAAGTTTTTCAATATTTTTTAAAAATTCTATGGCGCTTTTTGCACCCGAATGAACGAAAATATTTTCTGCAATATTAGATGCTTCAATCATTTTCTGATTAATAAGATTATCAATCTCATTATCATCAACCAGCATTACTGCATGAAATTTTTTTCCGTTAGATGCCATAAAAAATTATGATTAAATAAACAGTGCAAAAAATGATTTACAAACATAACAAATCTTGCGGAATTCTTCTATTCTCAAACATCGAATTTAATCCCCTGCGCCAGAGGAAGTTTTTTACTGTAATTTATAGTATTGGTTTGTCTCCTCATATAAGCCTTCCAGGAATCAGAACCTGACTCCCTGCCCCCTCCGGTTTCTTTCTCTCCCCCGAATGCACCCCCTATTTCTGCCCCTGAAGTACCAATATTCACATTGGCTATACCGCAATCAGAACCCCAATGAGATAAAAATGTTTCTGTTTCTGTGAGATTGTTGGAAAAAATAGCAGAAGAAAGACCTTGTTTTACATCATTCTGAATTTTAATAGCTTCTGTTACATCCCCTTTATACTTTATCAGATATAAGATGGGAGCAAATGTCTCCTCTTGTACAATTTTATAAGAATTATCAGCTTCTGCTATGGCAGGTGCAACGTAAGTACCGCAATCATACGGCGCACCGGAAAGTACTTTACCTCCGGTTATTACTTTACCTCCTTCCTTCTGAACTGCTTCCAGAGCCGATAAAAATTGCTTTACTGCATCTTTATCAATGAGCGGACCGACCAGCGTTTTTTCATCCAGAGGATTTCCTATGGGCAAATCGGAATAAATCTTTTTTAATCTTGATTTCACTTCTTCATACAGACCCTCATGGATAATCAAACGACGGGTGGTGGTGCATCTTTGCCCGCAGGTACCCACTGCCCCAAACACCACGGCTCTGATGGCAATATCAAGGTCTGCATTGGCAGTAATAATGATCGCATTGTTCCCTCCCAACTCAAGCAATGTTCTTCCAAGTCTTGCACCAACCGCTTCAGATACTTTTTTACCCATTCGCGTACTTCCCGTAGCTGACACCAATGGCACCCGATGATCATTCGCCATTTTCGCTCCGATCCGCGCATCACCTATTACAAGATTGAAAATTCCTTCAGGTAAATTATTTTCTTTCAGCACCTCTCCTACTATATTCTGACAGGCGATTGCAGTAAGGGGTGTTTTCTCTGAGGGCTTCCATATACACACATCTCCGCACACCGCTGCTATCATGGCATTCCATGACCAGACAGCAACCGGAAAATTAAATGCAGAAATTATTCCTACAATTCCTATAGGATGATATTGCTCATACATTCTATGCTCCGGTCTTTCCGAATGCATAGTTAGTCCATACAGTTGTCTTGATAAACCTACTGCATAGTCACATATATCTACCATCTCCTGCACTTCTCCCAATCCCTCCTGAAATATTTTTCCGGTCTCATAAGTAACCAGCGCCCCCAATGCGGTTTTATATTTTCGCAACCTGTCTCCGATCTGCCTCACAATCTCACCACGTTTAGGCGCAGGAAGTTTGCTCCATTCTGTAAATGCATTTTGTGCTGTCAGTATAATTTTTTCATAAGCTGCTTCATCGGCAAACTCTACGCCGGCGATTTTTTTTCCATCGACGGGAGATAGTATTTCCTTAGAGATTTTTCCTTTGACCTTTTCCCAAACCTGTCCTGTAGAACAGGAAGAATTGTTTTCTTTTATATTAAGTGTATCAAGCACCTCTTTGAGATTTAAACCGGATGCGTCTTTGAATTTCAGGCTCATAAATAATTTTTATAAATCAAATTTAAAATAATCAAGTAATTCTGTAAAAGCATAAAAAAAGCGCTTTATTTTAACATAAAGCGCTTCCATTTGTTCTGTTTGCTTTTATTCACCTAAAGCGAATAACTTCCTTTGTCCATTCGGCATCACCCCGCCGATTAATGTTCCGGTAACTTTTGTATCCTGAATAATAGCATCCACATCATTGGGGTCGTCAACCGGTTTTTTATCTACGGAAGTAATGATAAAACCATCCGGTATTCCTATATCTTTAAACTTACCTGGATTTACTTTTACTACCTTCACCCCTTTTTCCAGTTTGAATTTTTCCAATTCCTCTTTAGATGCTTCTCTTAACTGCGCACCCAGGATAGTCCTTAAAGCAACATCTTCTTTTTTAACTATCCCTGTCTCACCCATTTTATTTCTTAATACAGTTTCTGCCTCCTGTTTTTTTCCGCCTCTTACATAAGTAACTTTAATTTTATCACCCGGTCTGTATCGCGCTACCTGCTCCTGAAGTTCAGATGCAGAATTAACTGTAACTGCATTAATTTCAGTAATCACATCTCCTTGTTTAATACCTGCTTTGTCTGCAGCGCTTCCTTCATTTACTGAAGCAACATATACACCGTTAATGTCTGCTATTCCTTTTTCCTTAGCTACCTGTGAAGTAAGGTCAAGAATGGTTACACCCAGCAAAGCCCTTTGAACATAGCCATGTTTCAAAAGATCTTCCATTACCTTTTTCACCAGTGTAACAGGTACTGCAAAAGCATAGCCGGCATAAGTTCCCGTAGGAGTAGCTATTGCAGTATTGATACCTATCAATTCTCCTTTAAGATTTACCAATGCGCCGCCGCTGTTACCCGGATTTACTGCCGCGTCTGTCTGTATAAAAGATTCAATGGCCAGATTTTCCTTATCCCTGAGAATATTGATATTTCTTGCTTTTGCACTTACAATTCCCGCTGTAACAGTTGAAGTAAGATTAAATGGATTACCTACTGCCAGCACCCATTCTCCGATCTGCACTTTGTCTGAATTTCCATATTTCACAAATGGTAATCCTTTCTCATCAATTTTTAATAAAGCGAGGTCTGTAGTCGGGTCCGCGCCAACCAGTGTGGCATTGTAACTTCTTTTGTCATTTAGCACTACCTCAATCTTATCTGCTTTATCAATTACGTGATTGTTCGTTACGATATATCCATCATCGGTCAGAATCACCCCGGAACCTGCTGACTGCTGCGGAGGCAAATTCTGAGGATGACCCTCATAACCATCGCCATAAAATTCTTTCAGCATTTCATCAAACGGACTTTGAGGGTAGCTCTCAGAATTTTTTACTTCATACAATGTTTTTATATGCACCACACCCGGACGGGATGCGTTTGCGGCATAAATAAAATTTAATCCCTGAGGAGCTACCACGCTGGTATCTGACAGATAATTTGAAAGCTTATAGTTCTGCTTATCCTCAATAGACTCGTACCTTTTTTCCTCAATTAAAAACTTATATCCGGCCAGGGAAATCACTGCGCCCAGGAAAGCAGCCAGCATAAGTATCACCGTTAATTTTTTTGTGTTCATCATATCTCTTAATAATTAGATTTGGATAAAAGCATTAAAAATAAAAACTCAAAAATATAACTTTAGTTCAGTTATATCTTTGAAACGCTTACGCCATTTAAAAAATTGCAGGGATGGTGATTCATCCCCGCAATAAATTTACTTCACCTGAATAGTGGTTTTAGCTATCTTCTTCTCATCCTTCGGAATATTGAGCTTCAATATTCCCGCTTCATATGACGCATCAATAGCTTCCAGGTTGATATTGTCAGGCAGGTAAAAAGATCTTTGGAAGGCTCCGTACTGAGTTTCAACAGTGTAATATTTTTTTCCCTGTTCCTCTTTCTCAAACTTTCTTTCTCCTGAAATAGTCAGCTTGCCATCCTGAAATTCAATCCTGATATCTTCCTTGTTCATTCCCGGAATTGCCAGATGGATTTCATAATTTTTTTCTCCCTCCACAATGTCAGCGCCAGGTAAAAATTTTAAAACTTTATTGGAAACGTTACCCAGCGTATCATTGAATAAGTTGTCAATTATATCTGTAAAGGTTTTGGGTATAAACTCCTTTACTTCTCCACTTTTTGCGTGTGTCATTTTTTTGTCCTCCTAATGTTTTAAAATACATAAAGGAAAATTTATGCCAGAACATTTTAAAGCTGAATTTATGTCATAATGACTTGATATATAGTAAATTATACTGTCACAAAATGTCATTTTGGCATTTGTGTCAGATAATAATTAGCCACCCGTATTTTCTTTTTAAATAGCGATCTTTAACAAGATAATCTATAGACATTTTAATTCTTTATCCATAACTGTTTAGATTAAATTGACGAAATGATTTACTGATTGACATGATTACCTATGACCTAAAAAATTTGTAATTAAACCTGGTCTGTGAAAAAGACATTTATATTTCTATTAGTATTTTACCTGCTACATCAGTTCAGTCAGGCACAGTTTAAATCTGCCTCCCTTGGAGTAGATGGTCTGACCTGTTCCATGTGCACCAATAGCGTAGAGAAACTTATCCGCCAGCTGGACTTTGTGAAAGCGACGAAAATGGATCTGAACAGCACAGTAGTGGAAATTATTTTCAAAGAAGGGAAAAAAGTAAATATCAATTCGCTTGCCGGAAAAGTTTATGATGCCGGATTCTCAGTAAGATTTCTGAAAGCAGTATTCAACTTTGATACTATTTCTATCAGTGATTATTCGAGCTTCACTTTTGAAGATGAACAATATGACTTTATCAAATCAGGGAACAAAAAACTTTCCGGTGAAACCGTCATTATATTTCTGACAAAAATTAATTTCCCCTCAGGGATATTATAAATGGCCCGCATTGATCAATGAAGACAATAAAATAAATAAATCGGGCAAGAAGGCTTATCACATTACCTTGTGAAACATTTATTCATCGAATTTATTTTCCATTCCGTTTTTCTGAGTTCTTATGCACAGGAATTATTTCCTTATGCCGAGCCAGCCAGGAGGTTTCATTTTGTTCTTTTGCGATCTGGTTATATTTTTCTTTAACCAACTCCTTTAACTTTTTTGATTCTGAGTTTTCCATATAAAATTGTTTAGTTATATTAATCGTAATATTGCGATATATTTAAGCAAAAAACTTTATAAAGAACCTGAACCGGTCTTATAAGAATCAAAAAGCCTGTTCAATATTTTTTGTGCCTCTTTCCATGCTTTTTCATCTATACAATAGCAGATACTTGCTCCTTCGATCTGACCTTTGATAAGCCCGGCTTCTTTCAGTTCGCGCAGGTGCTGTGAAATTGTAGCCTGTGCAAGCGGAAGCTGATCTACTATATCGCCACAGATGCAGCTGTTTTTTTTGATGAGCAACTCAAGAATAGCAATCCTTGCAGGATGACCGATTGCTTTTGCAAGCTGAGCAATAGTATTCTGTGTATGGTTGAAATTATCTTTCTTAGTTACGCCCATATTAAATGTATTATTGCAATATTACGATTAATATTTATAACAAGCAAATCCGGAGATTTTTTATTCGTTCGAAACAACCTCTAGGATATCAGGCACCGATAAACGGCTCGTCGGTAATATCTTTTACAGATAAAATATCTTCGCACTCAATTTCAACTTCTCCTTTTTCAGTAAATACGGAAATAGCAGTAACGGTATGGAAAGTATCTTCATCCTCTCCCCATATTCTGCCTGTTAATTTTCCTTTTATAAAATCACCATATTTCTGATAGGAAGGACTATCGGTTTTTACTGAAATCAAGATCTCCTTGCCAAAAAGCTCCAATGTAAGTGCTTTAAAATCACAAATTTCCATGTTTGATCTGGTGTCTATGCTGGTATATAAAAAAATAAACATGAATTATTTCATATTTGTTTACCATAAATTCAATTTTTATGCAGACATAAAAAGCAAAACCCGCAGGGTCTTGAAGGCCTTGCGGGTTTTAAATATCAAATAAATGAATATCCCTATTTACTTCTTCCTCTCATACTGACAACAGATGTGCAGGTTTTTATAGGCCTCATCATTGGCTTTTACTTTTTCAGTATCGTAGCCAACCGCTGCAATTTTCTGATGAATATCATCCATCTTAATAAGGGCGCTGTCATATTGCACCGTAATCATTTTTTTCTCTGTACTCCAGTCAGCTTTATATATACCTTTCACACCATTGAGTGAACCTTCGATGGTTTTTTTACACATGCCGCAATTGCCATATACTTTAAAAGTAGCCTGTGCTTTATTTTTTCCCTCAGCTGCGAAATCGCAGCCAAGCAATATAGAAACTGCCAGTATAAGCAGCATGGGAATAATAATATAATTCGTCTTTTTCATAATCAGTTATTGTTAATTAAATATCCGGGGCACTAGCCGGAATGATATAATTTATTTACCCACGAATTTAAAGAACTTTTTCCGTTTGTGCAGCATGCTTCGTTTTTCAGAGTTTTTCAGCCAGCATATTGCTTTTGCTTTACAGCAGGGTTTTTCAGCAAATATTTCCGCATGGGCCGAAAGATGACAAGCTGAAGAGCAAAGCGAAAATGGATGAAAATATTATATTGAATTTCAGGTTATTCAGAATTTAGTTAAATAATGATTCTAATAAAAGAAATACCTCTGAAGGAATCAGAAGTAAAACATTAAATTCTGAAACACCTTACGGCGACTGGAATATCGGAAGTTAATAAGGGGGAGGATTATATGAAAATTCACTTTGCTTTGAATGGAGCAAAGCTACGAGACAATCAGGAAAATAAGTATCGCAAAAAGCAGGGAATTGAATCCAGGGATCTCAAAAGTTGTGCCCGGTTCAAAGTCTGCATTTATTTTTTGCATTTCAAATGTCTCTTCGCAGCAGAGCCTTCAGGTTTTTCATAGCATTCCTTTTTGCAGATTGCATCCATATTGCAATAAGTTTTTGCTACAGGCACACCGGTAGGCGCCAGCAGAAAAATTACAATAAGGGCAATTATTAAAAAAAAACTTTAATTTCATTAAATACTGTAATGCAACAACAATACTAAAACTGATAATATAATTCCAGGGAAAACCTATAACATCTGTGCTTTTTCAGAAAGTTCATTAAGCCATCTGCCGGCTTATATCGTCGTTTCTGAAATATTTATGGTAAATATCTATCAGCTTGTTTTCAGTTAATGGTTTCTGTACATGGAAGTAGTGATAATTGCCGGCATCCTTCAATCTGATAATATCATCTGCCTCCTTAGAATCAGTCAATATTACAATTACTATATCTTTTTTAAGGTGAAACTTTCTATACTCTTTCAAAAAGTCAAAACCATTCACTACCGGCATATTCAGATCCAGGAAAATAAGGGATGGACATGCCTCTTCATTTCCACAGACTTCATTAAGGTATGAAAGCGCTTCCTGCCCATTCATTTTAATGATAATCTCATCAGCAAGTCTGAGTTTCAGAATTAACCTTTCATTGACATAATTGGTCACTCTGTCATCATCTACCAATAATATTTTATCTATCTTTTTCATACTCTAAACCGGCTCCTGAATCTATATTTCTATACAAATTTTAAGCCAGTAACTAATCAAAAATTGCATTTTGTTGAAATTCAGGCCATTTCAGACCTTAAGATGAAAAAATTCATATTCTTATTAATACAACCTATTCAGGCAAATAATTGTTATTACTTTTTCAAGAAAATAAAGGAAAAATACGCAAGCCATAATCCTATATTGTTGACCATAAAAAAGCTGTCGCGGAGAAATCCGCGACAGCTTTACGCTGTATATAGTTAACAACAATTACTTTTATTTCACCAATATTTTATCCGTATAAATGGTGGCGCTGGTATTTTCCACAGATACTACACAATATCCTTATTTACTCCATTGAGCAATACTTCACTTCCTGAATTGACATTCTCTGGTGTAAAAATAAGCTTACTTGATACATCAAAATCGATTTGTTTCAGACGGTAATAATTAATACCTGATAAAGGTGAAGGATCTATATAAGTATATTGCTGATATCCGCTGGTATTCATTCCACTCACAAAATCAATTACTTCAAAAGTATCCATAGGCGCTTCTTTCAATTACAAAGCCCGCATTGTCTTTTTCAGAAGTTGTAGCCCAATGCAGCACAACAGTTTATCTGAGTTTACTTTTTGCAGTGAAGCTTACCAGCCATAAAAAAAGGGATCGCAAGATCCCTTTTACCCTTTAAACCTATTAACTTTTATCTGAAAATTCTGAACAAAGCGTAAATCAAACCAGGCAGGTAAAATAACAATGTAAGTACAATGGATAGCCAGAATGGCCCGGTTAAACCATCTACTAATGCAACCGCCAAAGGAGGCAATAAAATGGCGATGATAACCAATACTACTTTGCCCAGGCCTGTCTCATTGCCATCATTCATCCTGAAAGCTTTCTTAATGTCTTTTTTGATGTCTTTTTTGATTTCTTTTCGCTCTTCCTTAGCTGCACTTTTTGATTCTATATCAACAGGTGAATGGATTTTCCTGGTGAGAAGAGATGTCTCCCTGTTTTTGGTTTCTTTGTTGATTGCTTCTTCTTCAGAGAGCTTTACATGAGATGCCCCCTTACATTCAGCGCTCATTTGCTGTGTTTCCGCAAAGGAATTTCTTACTGATTTTTCTTTTATCTGATTTGAAAACCCTATGCTTTTAGAACTGCAGGAAAAAACAGCTCCTGACAGAATTACTGCCAAAATTATTATGAAAGAATGGTGAATGTTTTTCATGGATGATTTAGTTAAGTGAACCATTATAACTCTGAATGTCACCCTTTGTTAAAACAATTTGAGAATTCTTTCAGCAAACCTTTAATTTTTGATTTCAAGGGCAGAGAGTAACAATTTTTTAACGCAGAGGTTTTGCTTAATTATACCATGGGAAGCTCATGACAAAAATTGCACAGATATTTTTAGTGTCCATTCTTATTTTTTCTTTTAAAACAGGTAGCGGTTCGGAAGGAGATACTACTGTAATCGCAGGGGAGAAATACAAGGCAGGATTTTTTAAGAAAATATTTTTAGGCACACATTACCGGAAAGAGTGGACTACGCCGGTCACGGTTGCCATATTTGAGATAGATACTATTATGGGCGGCTTAACACCGATCAAACAGGGAGGCAGCCGGCAAACCACCAATTTAAGATTAAAAGATTCTCTTGGCAGAGAATACGTAATACGGTCAGTAGATAAAACTCCTTCACATGCTTTAGAAAAAGAATTAAGGCAAACCATTGCCGGCGATCTGATAGAAGATCAAACCTCAGCGGAACATCCTTTCGGGCCGCTCACTATCGCACCTATGGCGAAAGCTGCAGGATTGTATTATAATACTCCAAGACTTTTTTTTATTCCTTATGATACCAGCTTCGGAGAATACACAGAAACCTTTGCAGGCATGCTGGCTTATTTTGAAGAAAGACCCAATGAGGACATGTCACACAATCCTGGATCAGGTTATTCTAAAAATGTGATAGGCACGGAAAAACTTTTTGAAAATCTTTATAAAGATCCTGACAATAAAGTGGACAGCCGCTTCTATGCGAAAGCCCGCTTATTTGATATGCTGATAGGGGACTGGGGAAGACATGAAGACCAATGGCGCTGGGCAAGTTTCAAAATGGAAAATGGCACCTTATACAGACCTGTGCCCCGTGACAGAGATCATGCATATTTTAAATTTGATGGAGTGCTTCCCAGGATTGCGAGCAGTAAAGGAGCTTTTCCCCAATTCTGCAACTTCGATGATAAGATGAAAAAAATGATCGGATTAAACCGCAGCGCCACTTCTATTGACAAAGCTTTTCTGAATGAATTAAGCAAAGAAGAATGGAAAAGGGCGGCGGAAGAATTGCAAAAATCTTTACCAGACTCCGTAATAGAAAATGCCATCCGGAAAATGCCTGAACAGATGTTTAAGCTGCACGGAGAAGAAATTATCAAAAAATTAAAATCAAGAAGAGATCTGCTAAGCGAAAGAGCCGAAGAGTATTATAAATATTTATCCAAGCATGTGGATGTGATTGGCTCAGAGAAAAAAGAATATATTTCTGTGAGAAGGCTTAGCAACAGAATGACAGAGGTACTGATGCTTAAAAGCAAAGACCATAATGATACTTTATTTTACAGAATGTTTGACGAGAGAGAAACTGAAGAAGTAAGGATCTATGGTTTGGGAGGCGATGATGAGTTTCATATTTATGGCCATACACACAGAGGTATGAAGATCAGAATCATCGGTGGTGAAGGAGAAGATAAATTTACAGACAGCTCCTCAGTAAACGGACTTACCAGAAAAAATATTTTTTACGATACAGAAGAAGGAAATTTCTTTTCGGGCAGCGAGGAAACAAAAGACATGCGCTCAGACAAAACAAAAGACAGTGTGAATTTATACCGCCATTCAGGATACAGATATAACTTTACCACTTTTGTTCCATCCTTTGAGTTTAATCCCGATGATGGATTGTTTCTTGGAGCCGGCTTATTGAGAAAAACATATGGATTCAGAAAATATCCTCAGGGTTCCATCCACAGACTGGGATTAAGTTATGCTACCCAGACTTCTGCGGTGAGCCTTAGATATGACGGCGACTTCATAAAATTCAAGGGTGATTGGAACATGAATTTTGATATCCGTTTATACGGACCAAAATATGTGCTTAACTATTTTGGCTTTGGAAATGAAACCACACATAAAGACACTTCCATTACTTATTACAGGGTTAAAGCAAGTCAGTTTATCATAAGCCCGGTATTGTATAAAAATCTTAACAGGTACTGGGAATTTGGTTTTGGACCGACCTACCAATACACCAATGTGGAAAAAACATCCGGCAGGTTTATCGCCACACCTGAAGCAGCTTTAGACTCCAGTAATTTTAAAAGACATCAGTTCCTGGGGATAAAAACATATACCAGCATTTCTACCATAGACAATAAATTAAATCCCCAGAGAGGAATGCGCTGGAAACTTGGAGCAGCAGCTTACCAGGGACTGGAAGATCCGCAGCAATACATCAATCTTAGCTCAGACTTTGCAGTATACTATACTCCGAAGTTTCCAATCAAAATGACTTTTGCCTCAAGGGTAGGAGGCGCTACCAACTTCGGAGACTTTCTGTTCTTCCAGGCAAATACATTAGGAGGCACTACCAACTTAAGAGGCTACAGAAGGACACGTTTCTATGGCAGATCCAGTTTCTTCCACAATACGGAGCTCAGGTTAAAGCTCACCAAAATAAATTTCTATTTATTCCCCGCCACTATAGGGTTGCTTGGATTCTATGACTATGGAAGAGTATGGGCAGACCGTGAAAATTCTGATCGCATGCATGCCGGTTACGGCCCTGGCTTTTATATGCAGATTTATAATAAGGCAGTGCTGACAGGGACTTATGGATTTTCAGAGGATGCAGGGTTCTTAAATGTCAATGTTGGGTTCCTGTTTTAAGCCAGAGATTAGTGGATAGTCGTCCGATGACTGCCTCTATTAGCACAGCGAAATGCAAATTTTCTTAGAAGATAATTTAGCAAGTCATCGGATGACTTAATACTGGAAATTATATATCACAGCTACTCCCATAGATCTTTCCTGATAAGTGGGAAGAAACAATGCATTGCACTTTTTTCCTCACCTTTTCTTATGCGTGAGATAAGCTATATGGGCTGATAAAATTCCTGCTCCTGCAAATACATCTGACTGCCAGCGCTTGTTGTTAATCATCCTAAGCACGGCTATTGTTGCTGCAATCGTATAGCCTCTACTCCATACCTGTGACTTCTGTACCAGAATTCTTTGTGCATCATAGACACTGCCCAGAAAAGCCTGGGCTGTATGTGTCCGGAAGGAAAGGATTCATAGCTGGAAGTATCAGGCCTCTGAACATGAGTTACCCTCTTGGTAGGAAAAACGATAGCCGTCATAATCAACAGGGGATTTTAAAATCAAAAGTCCTGGTATGGATAAAATCATTCTGACGTTTAATTTTCAAAATGCCTATTTTCTTTACACAAGATTATGCAAAAAAGCTTAATACGGCCATCTTAAAAGCGACAAGAGGCATAAAATGTGCACAAAATACCTTGCATTAGAATAAAGATTATCAATCTTCTTGTTAATTTACGCTTGGAAAACAAAATGCTTTGATTATCCCTTCCCTGAAATTTACTCAAGTTCAACATGCTTGTTGAAATTATAATCATATTGCTGCTCATTGTTATCAATGGAGTTTTTGCTATGTCGGAAATTGCTATTGTCTCTTCACGTAAATCAAAACTGGAAGTAGAAGCCGAAGAAGGAAATACAAGAGCCGGGGAAGCATTAAAAATTTCAGAATCTCCTCACAGATTTCTTTCTACCGTTCAGGTTGGTATAACGCTTATAGGAATATTAACCGGCGTTTTCGGAGGAGCTTCGATTTCAGGAGAGTTATCTTCATGGTTAAAAAATTTTGAAGCCATTGCACCATACAGTGAGGGTATTGCCATTCTGATCGTGGTATTACTTATTACCTATTTTTCGCTGGTAATCGGTGAATTAGTGCCTAAAAGGATTGGTTTAAGCGATCCCGAAAAAATTGCTTCCCTGGTTGCTTCGCCCATGAATCTTATTGCCAAAATTACCCATCCTGCTGTTTGGTTATTATTGGCTTCCACTGACCTCATTATAAAAATTTTTGGCATCAAGCCTTCTACAGACAATGCTGTAACCGAAGAAGAAATTAAAGCGCTTGTGCAGGAAGCGACAGATGTAGGAGAAGTAGAAAAAGCAGAGCAGGAGATTGTGGAGCGGGTATTTTTTCTTGGAGATGCAGATGTAGGTTCACTCATGACCCCGCGCATGGACATTATCGCACTGGATATTGATGAAGATTTTGACGTCAACAAAAAGATCATTATTGAATCTATACATACCAACTTTATTGTTTTTTCAGAAACCATAGACAATGTGGTGGGAGTACTTAATCTGAAAAAACTGGTTCCTGCGGCCCTTCAATCGGGAAATACAACTTTAAAGGATCTGCTTAGTCCGGCCCTTTTTATTCCTGAAAAAACCAGCGCCTTCAAATTACTCGAAAGCATGAAGAAGTCAAGATCTCATTTCGCCATTGCGGTGAGTGAGCATGGTTCGGTAACAGGAGTTGTTACCATCAACGATCTCTTCAAAGCCTTGGTAGGAAACTTATACAACGACAATAAAGAACCTGAAATCGTACAGCGGGAAGATGGTTCCTATCTGGTTGACGGCTTGATTTCCCTGGATGAATTTTTCAGGTATTTTGAAATTGAAGACACTGACGAAATTCACAAACAAGGGTTTTTTACATTGGGAGGATTTGTATTATACATTAGCAAAAAAATTCCCGGTGTGGCGGAAAAATTCTCTTTCAGAAATCTCACACTTGAAATTATTGATATGGACGGAACAAGGGTGGATAAAGTATTGGTAAAAAAAGACGAAAGAATAATTTTGTCAGATCAGTTTTCTGCCGACTCCAATATAGCCTGAGAAATTTTTGCCGGGGTTAAGGGTTTGTTGATATAATTATATCCCAGGCTGTTGATCGTAATTACATCCCTCTGATTTTGCGAAGTAGTAAGCACTACTATTTTCACTTCATTTTTATTGGGAAAATTTATTTTCTGAAATTCCCTGATAAACTGAAAGCCATCCATTACCGGCATTTTAATATCCAGCAAAATCAAATCCGGACAATTATCTCCTTTATCAGCCAGGTCTTTTAATGCACAGAGCGCCTGTTCGCCATTGATTGCAGCAGACACATGATCTGCCACTTTCAGCTTTCTCAATAGCTTAAGATTTATGAAATTATTGATGCGGTCATCATCAATCAGCATCATGGAATCAAACGCTTTCAAAATAGAAAAATGAGTTTAGCTGCAGGGATAACCATAATTCTGAATGAAAGTTCAGAATTTTAAAAAAAATCCCTTTTGATAGTTTCTGGTGCACTTTATGTTTTTTATAGCATAACTGCATATTTGGTATTTTTCTGTGTTTAAAACGTGTTTTAGCTGATAATACTTCTCAAAATGCCAATCATTCTTCTTTAAAAATAAAATATTTTCATAACTTCAATCGATTGGTGTCGATACTTTTTCGGCATTGATATAAGCCATTTTTCAATTCATGTACATAGACACTTTACTTTTAAGTCTTTCCCTGCTGATCATCATCAGCATACTTATTTCCAGGTTCACTAAAAATATTGGTGTGCCGGTATTGCTGTTATTTATTGGTGTAGGCATGCTTGCCGGCTCTGAAGGTCCAGGAGGAATAGAGTTTGATGATCCTCGTGTAGCACAGTCTGTGGGCATCATCGCACTGATACTTATTCTTTTTTCCGGCGGACTCGACACCAAATGGAAATACGTTCGCCCATCCATCAAATCTGCCATCAGCCTTTCCACACTGGGAGTATTCATCACGACATTTTCCATAGGAATATTTGTGTACTATGTTTTTAAATTACCTTTCCTGGTAAGCCTTTTGTTTGGCGCAGTAGTTTCTTCCACAGATGCAGCAGCCGTATTCTCCATATTAAGCTTTCGCAATCTGAACCTGAAAGGAGAAGTAAAACCTTTGCTTGAACTGGAGTCAGGATCGAATGATCCTATGGCTGTATTCCTTACCATCAGTATCATCCAATTAATCACTATCCAGGAGACTTCTTATTTTAGTCTTGCTCTATTTTTTATTATTCAGATGGGATTGGGATTTTTAATAGGCGCTATTGGAGGAAGGCTCACTGTATTCCTTATCAATAAATTAAAATTTCCCATCGACGGATTTTATATGGTCTTTGCGCTGGCATGCGCATTTTTAATTTACGGGCTCGCCGCTGCTTTGCATGGCAGCGGATTCCTTGCCATATATGTTGCCGGAATTATTGTCAGCAATAACGAGATCGTACATAAGAAAATGCTATTCCGTTTCTTCGATGGGCTCGCATGGCTGGCGCAGATAGGAATGTTTATCTCACTGGGACTGCTGGTATTCCCCAGCAAAATTGAAGCGATCATGCCCACGGGAATTATTATTTCTTTATTCCTGATCTTCATTGCAAGGCCTTTAGGTGTTTTTATTTCTTTATCAAAATCACAATTTAATTTCAAGGAAAAATTATTGGTTTCATGGGTAGGCCTACGAGGCGCTGTTCCGATTATTCTTGCGACATTCCCCTTACTGCATGGCATTAAAAAAGCAGACTGGATATTCAATGTGGTATTCTTCATTGTACTTACTTCGGCGCTGATCCAGGGCTGGACTATACCATGGATAGCTAAACTTTTAAAACTGGATGCTCCACCAGAAAATAAGTTTTCTTCTCCTATTGAGTTCAGCAGTACCAACCAGCTCAATATGAAACTTCTTAACCTGTCTGTACTGGATAAAGCACCCATTGTAAAAAAATCCCTTGTAGAAATTGAGCCGCTGAAAGGAAGCCTTGTCGTGATGATATCCCGCAGAGGAGATTATTTTGTTCCCAGCGGGGGAACTGTACTCGAGCAGGGTGATATCATACAGGTGCTTACTCCAAATGAAAAAATTACAGAGCTGAAGGATTATTTTAAGGAGGAAAAGAAAGTTTAGTTTTTCCTCTTCTATTGGTACATCTCCCTAAAGGAATAACTCTTTAATAGTTGCAGGAAAAAAATTATCAAAAAAGATAATGGTTTCAAAAATCTTCCGGGGCTCAGCATGAAAAAATAAAAGCCTTCGGATAATCTGAAAGGCTTTTATTAATTTAAATTATATCCCAATTACTTTTTATTCAAATACTCACTCACACTTTTAGCAAAGGTCGTGAACTCCGCTGGCATCATAATGACAGTTGTCGTGTTGTTCTCTGCACCTATCTCAGAAAGCATCTGCATTCTTCTAAGTTCCAATGCAAAGGGATTTTCATTGATCTGCTTTGCACTTATAGAAAGTTTTTCCGAAGCTTCCAGTTCTGCTTCTGCCTTGATGATCCTCGCACGTTTTTCTCTGATGGCTTCTGCTTCTCTTGCCATAGCTCTTTGAAGTGACTCAGGAATTTCGACATCTTTCATTTCCACCATTTCAATTTCAATACCCCAGGGCTCTGTGGCTTCATCTACCAGTTTGCGCATCGTATCATTAATCTGCGATCTCTCCTTTAATACTTCATCCAGTATATGTTGTCCAATGATATTTCTCAAGCTGGTAACAGCAAACTGATATACGGCTCTGTCATAGTTGGCAACCTGCAAAATAGCTTTGGATGTATCCTTTACTTTGTACCACAAAACGGCATTTACCTTTATCGTAACGCTGTCTTTTGTGATCGTTTCCTGTTGCTCAAGATCGACCGTCCTCGTTCTGTTATCAACTTTTCTCTGCCAGTCAATAAATGGTATTATCCAATACAAACCAGGACCTTTGATGGAGCTGAATCTGCCAAGCCTGAATATGATTGCCCGCTCATACTCTTGCGCAATTCTGAATCCTGAAATCATAATGAGTACTATTAATGCTATTCCTATATAGGTTATCATAGTTTTGATTTTTTAAGTAAAAATTAATTGATGAATAACAGAGGATAGATCGGCGGTGGCATACACATACATTTTTCAGAATAAATGCCAACCGGATGCCACGTCTTAAAAAAGATCATCCGAAGATTATAAATTATTGTAAATTAGAATCTTAATAATTCAATTTTTAAGCAAATGAACTTATAATATTCTCAATATGATAGGTCTTTTATCAAAATGATAGGTTGGTATACACAAAGCTAATTATTAGTAACTTCAACCCAATAAGCCTGTAAGATGAACAAGGGAAACATTTTAATTATTGACGACGAAGAGAAACTCAGAAACCTCCTTGCAAAAATTATTTCTTTAGAGGAGTATAAAGTATTTGAAACCGGCACTTCTAAAGCTGCCTTAAAAATTCTTGAGAAAGAAGAAATTGAAGTGGTGATATCCGACGTAAAGCTCCCTGATGCAAATGGTCTTGATCTGATCCCGAAAATAAAATCTCTTTATCCTCATATAGAAATAATTGTCATGACTGCTTTCGGAACTATTGCCGATGGAGTAAGAGCCATAAAGCTTGGCGCTTTTGACTATATCACTAAAGGAGATGGAGAAGAACAAATTATTCCAACCGTAAGCAGGGCTATGGAAAAAGCGCACCTGCAACTAAAAGTGCAGAAGCTTGAAAAAAAACTAAACGATCATTACAGTTTTGATAACGTTATCGGAAAATCCTCTCTTATCAGGCAGGCCATAGAATTGGGAAAAAAAGTAGCCTTGACAGATGCGAGCGTTTTATTGTTAGGAGAAACAGGAACCGGAAAAGAAATTTTTGCTCAGGCAATTCATTATGAAAGCTTAAGAAAGCAAAAGCCCTTCGTAAGCATCAACTGCTCGGCAATTCCTAAAGATTTGCTTGAGTCAGAAATGTTTGGCTATAAAGCAGGCGCATTTACGGGAGCGGCTAAAGACAAAAAAGGTTTGCTGGAGGAAGCCAATCACGGCACTGTATTTCTGGACGAAATAGGAGAAATGAATCTGGAACTGCAGGCTAAGTTACTGAGATTTCTGGAAACCCATTCCTTTAACAAAACCGGGGATACAAAAGAAACCAAAGTAAATGTAAGAATTATTGCTGCAACCAACAGAGACTTATCAAAGGAAGCAGAGAATCATACTTTCCGTTCGGATTTATACTACAGGCTTGCAGCTTTTACCATTGAACTTCCATCACTGAAAGAACGTAAAGAGGATATAGAAAGCCTCGCAGAACATTTTATTCAAATACATTCCCTGAAAAATAAAAAGAAAATACTGGGCATGGATAAGGAATTTATACTGTTGCTAAAAAATTATTCTTTCAAGGGAAATATCCGGGAGCTTAAAAATATTATTGAAAGAGCAGTCATTCTAACGGATTCAGAAATTCTTTCTTCCAGTCTTTTACCTTTGGAAGTGATTCATGCAGACGAAACCTCCTCATCCCTTGATCTCTCTATTATAGAAAAAAATCATATCCGGAAAGTCCTGCAAATCACACAGGGCAATAAAACCAAAACGGCCGAGCTTTTGGGAATTGGAATAGCCACTCTGTATAGAAAAATTGAAGAATACAAGCTTTAGAAATTTTTCCACCCAATATCAAAATGAAAATGACCTTATCATTTTGATAGACTGCATTCTCGCAGGAAAGCAGCATATAACTTTAACCTATATTTTTATTCATTGTCAATCAGACAATTATAAACCATACAGCCATGGCGGAGTTTTATGGTATATAGTTAGCTTAATATAACTTATGAAAATTAAAGTAAAACTTGCTATTGGAACAACCGTGTTATTCCTGCTCATACTTACACTCGGGATAGTGGGGACGCTCTTTATAAACAGGCTTGCAACAGATTCCGGAAAAATTATCAAGGACAATTATGCCAGCCTGGGATATATACGTGAAATGCAGAAGGCTCTGGATAAAATGCAAAGCCTGAAAAGGACTAGCCTGTCCCGGATTGCTCCTGATTCACTTTTATCTCTCTCCAAAGACAAAAAACAGACCCGGGAAATGTTTGAAAAAAATCTGACGCTCCAACAAAAGAATATAACAGAGGCTGGAGAAAAAGAAATGGTAGAGGAAGTAAGTACTTTATATAATAATTATCTGGGATTGTTTTCTGACGCTAATCCAGATCTGAATGATCTTGAATCAAGATACATTTTGCTAAATGAAAAGCTTAATGATATTCTCAATATCAACATGGGAGCGATGAATGTAAAAAACACTAAAGCGAAAGACACGGCTGAGCGGGCTATTTTCTACATAAGCGTAGTTGGAGCATTGACAATTATTTTTGCCCTGCTGCTGGCATTTAATTTCCCAGGCTATATAGCGAATCCACTGATTGAGATAAAAGATAAAATAAAAGAGATAGCCAATAAAAATTACGATCAGCGACTTACCTATAAGTCCAATGATGAGTTGGGAGAACTTGCAGCAGCATTCAATATTATGGCTGGGAAACTTAGCGAATATGAACAATCAAATGTAAAAGAAATTCAACTGGAGAAGACAAGAATAGAATCCATTGTTAAAAATCTGGACGAAGGAATTATTTTACTTGATAAAGAAAAGAAAATAAAAGTAATCAATCCCGCAGCGCTTAGTCTATTGAAGCTGTCTAATCAGGAAACACTGGAAAAATATGCTCCGGATATTGCCATAAAAAATGATCTTATGCGAGAGCTAATTAAAAATCTTACCGATGAATCAGCGGCAAATGGAAACATTTTAAAGCTCCCCTTCAGAAATGAGGAGAATTATTTTAAGAAAGAAATTTTCAGAGTAGAAAAAGAGAAGGGAAAAGTAATTGAAACGGCAGGATACATAATATCGATTAGGAACATTACTGAGTTTAAAAAGCTTGACTTAGCCAAAACCAACTTCATAGCAATTATCTCACATGAATTAAAAACCCCTATTGCTTCTATCAATCTCAGCTTAAAATTATTAAATGACGAACGTATTGGAAAGCTGAATGAAGAACAAACAAAACTGGTAGGTTCTGTAAAAGATGAAACGCTGCGTCTGTCAAGAATTACTGGAGAACTTCTCGATATTTCACAGGTAGAAACAGGAAATATAAAATTAAACATAGAAGAAGTAAACGCGGAAGATATCATAAAATATTCCCTCGAAGTAATAAAGCCTCATGTAATAGAAAAAAATATTCAACTGATACCTACTGTTTCAAAAAACTTACCTGCCTTAAGAGCTGATCTCGAAAAAACTGTATGGGTAATGACCAACCTGCTGGCAAATGCTGTTCGCTACAGTCCTGAAAACGGCGTCATAAGAATAGAACTTCACCATTCATTAAAAGACTTGCAATTTTCTGTGGAAGACACAGGCCCTGGAATCGAACCGGAGAATACAGAAAAAATATTTAAACGCTTTGTTCAGCTGGGAGAGAAAAGGCAAAAAGAGGGGGTGGGTCTGGGACTGGCGATATCAAAGGAGTTTATAGAAAAACAAGGTGGAAAGATTTGGGTACAGAGCCAGCCCGGAGTTGGAAGCAAATTTATTTTCACCCTTCCGGTAGCATAGTAATTATTATTTTTTATACATAGAATGGAAGAACACAAACAGCAACATCGCTTAAGCACTGCAGGGCTACTCGTCACGCTGGGAATTATCTTTGGGGATATAGGCACCTCTCCCCTGTATGTAATGAAGGCCATAGTCGGGGAGGATAGAATTTCTGCCGATCTGATTCTTGGAGGACTATCATGTGTCTTTTGGACACTCACACTTCAAACTACTATAAAATATGTAGTTATTACTTTGAGGGCAGACAACAAAGGTGAAGGAGGAATTTTTTCATTATTCGCCTTAGTAAGAAGAAGAATGCCTTATCTGGTCTGGCCTGCTATGATAGGAGGCGCCGCTCTTCTTGCGGATGGAATTATTACCCCGCCGATTTCGGTAGCTTCTGCGATTGAAGGATTACGAATCCTCAACCCTGATATTCCAACCATTCCTATTATAATCACTATTCTTGTTGCTCTCTTTTTAGTGCAGGGCTTTGGCACAAAATTCATGGGAAATGCTTTCGGCCCTATTATGCTGATATGGTTTTCAATGCTCGCTCTTCTTGGCTTCAATCAGATTGGAAACTATATCGATGTACTGAAGGCTGTTAATCCTTATTATGCTTTTAAACTTTTAACTGAATACCCTGAAGGTTTCTGGTTGCTGGGCGCAGTATTTTTATGTACGACAGGCGCCGAAGCATTATACTCTGATCTTGGTCACTGCGGAAGACAGAACATTCGCATCTCATGGATATTCGTAAAAATATGTCTGCTTCTGAATTACTTCGGACAAGGTGCCTGGATTTTACAATTTGAAGGAGAAAAATTAAACGGCCAAAATCCTTTCTACACTATCATGCCCGATTGGTTTGTAGTATATGGAATTGGCATTGCAACGTTTGCAGCCATCATAGCCAGTCAGGCACTTATATCAGGATCGTTTACATTGGTAAGCGAAGCAATACGTCTCAACTTATGGCCAAAATTAAAAATCAACTATCCGACAAATTTGAAAGGGCAGATTTATGTGCCGATGATTAACTGGTTTTTGATGTTTGGCTGTATAGGTATCGTATGGTATTTTGAAGAATCCTCTAACATGGAGGCAGCTTATGGTTTGGCTATCAGTGTTACCATGCTTATGACTACTATCTTACTTTTTTATTATCTAACCTATGTAAAGAAGGTTGCCATTTATCTTACTTCTTTTATTCTGATACTTTATTTAATCATCGAACTTGCATTCCTCACAGCCAACTTAAAAAAATTCACTCATGGCGGCTATGTTACACTCATCATAGGAGGCACATTAATTATGGTAATGTGGATATGGTTCAGAGCCGCCAGGATAAAGAAAAGATTAACAGAATATATTAACCTGGAAACATATGTTCCGCTCTTGCAGGAATTAAGCACAGATATGTCTATTCCTAAATATGCAACACATCTGATTTATATGACAGGCGCTTACAGCAGCAAACTTGTTGAGTCAAAAATTATTTATTCTATCTTTCAGAAACAACCTAAACGAGCAGATATATACTGGTTTATTCATATAGAGGTAACGGATGACCCCTATACGATGGAATATAAAGTTGACATCATTGCACCCGATGATGTGGTAAGAGTAGAATTTAGATTAGGTTTCAGAGTGGAGCACAGAATTAATCTTTTTTTCAGAAAAGTAGTAGAGGACCTGGTAACCAATGAGGAAGTAGATTTCACCAGCCGCTATTCTTCTCTAAGTAAAAGAAATGTGATTGGAGATTTTAGGTTTGTAGTATTGGAAAAACATTTAAGCAGCGAAAACAACTTGCCTGCTATTGATCAATTTGCCATGAATGGATATTTTTTCTTAAAACATGTGAGCCTATCCGAACAAAGTGCATTCAGCTTAGACACCAGTTCTGTAACGATCGAAAAAGTACCAATGATTATCACGCCTATTGAAGATTTTCAATTGAAGAGAATTCAATAAAAGAAAAGTGATTTATCAGTTCCAATAAAAAAGCCACCGACCGGTGCTTCCTTCCTCCGTCTATGCTACCACAGAACGAAAATGCGAAATGTCTGTCTGGACGGGCCACTGGAAGAGTGATCAGTATGCCACACAAACTACTGAAATCATGTATTAAAAAGCCTTCAGAAAATCTGAAGGCTTTCGACTTTTGCTCCCCCTCCTGGGCTCGAACCAGGGACCCCATGATTAACAGTCATGTGCTCTAACCAGCTGAGCTAAGGAGGAATTTATCTTATCTGGTTAATCAGAATACCCGAATAGCTGAACTAAGGAGTATCCTAATTTAAAGGACTGCAATATTAAAACTTCATTTTAAATTATGCAATCGAAAACTGAATATTTAATATAAATACGGTCTGGAAAGTTCAAAAAATGCAATTTCTTACTTTTTAGTATCCTTTGGGTAAGTACCAAATACATAGTCCCATAATGGAGAAGAAACTCCGAAAATCATCGTAGTATCTTTATAATGATGCATGGAGTGATTGATCCACAGTTGTTTGAAAAAATTCTTTGGGGGAGGATAAGCATGTACTATATAGTGTACAAACAAATAGCCTGAATAGCCCATCAACACACCCGGAAGGAATCCGAATACCGGCGTACCCATCAGCAACCAGAATATGGCAAAGAAAACCGAAGCCAGTACAATACTGGCAGGTGGAGGCATTGCCAGCCTTCCTTTATCCTTTGGATACTCATGATGCACTCCATGAGCAGTATAAGCAAGCTTTCTCTTCCATTCTGAAGTTGGCTTCATATGAAATAAAAACCTATGTGCTACGTACTCCAGGAATGTAAAAAAGAACCAGCCTGCAAAAAACAAAACAGGTATTAGATAAGGATTTAAATCTGTGTATAAATAAGCATAATATAAAAGGCCCGCTCCTATAATAACAAATATCCCAATCGGTACAGAGATATGGGTGCGGCTGAATTTTTCAAGAACAGGATTGTTAAATACCTTGGTTGTGCCGGTATGCTTAGGCTTAATGTTGTCGTAAATGTTTTCCATATTGATTATTCCAAATCGGCCTCAAATTTAAAAAATTAGGCTCAGTAATAAAATACTCCTTTTAAACTTCCTGAACCTTCTTATGTTCGGCCACAATTTTCTCGTAAAAATCCACATAATGGGGCATTATCCGATTGATATCAAATTCCTTTGCTCTTTCCAGGGCATTCTTCTTAAAAGCAGGAAGATTTTCATCTTTTAATATGATCAGGGCATTTTTTACCATGTCGTCTATGTCACCCACATTGCTTAAAAAACCTGTTTTACCCTGTACGTTCAACTCTGGCAAACCTCCTGTATTGGAAGAGATTACAGGTACTTCACAGGCCATCGCTTCCAGTGCCGCAAGACCAAAGCTTTCTTTTTCTGAAGGCATAATAAACAGATCTCCTACTGAAAGCACCTCTTCTACCGCATCCAGCTTCCCTAAAAATCTTATGTCCGAGCAGGTGCTCAGCTCACGGCATAACTTTTCTATATTCATCCTTTCAGGTCCATCGCCTACCAGGATCAGCTTACAGGGAATATGTTTTCTCAGTTTATCAAAAACCCTCACCACATCTTCCACTCTTTTCACCGCTCTGAAATTGGAGGTATGCACCAGCAGCTTTTCTCCGAAAGGACAGATAGCCGTTTTAAAATGTTCCTTCCTCTGTTTCTTAAATCTGCTTACATCTACAAAATTAGGAATCACTTCAATATCTTTTTTTATATCAAAATGCGCATAGGTGTCTCTCTTCAGATCTTCCGATACCGCTGTTACACCTTCAGACTGATTGATGCTGAATGTTACGACTGGCTCGTATGAAGCATCTTTACCTACCAGCGTAATATCTGTACCGTGAAGCGTTGTTACCACCGGAATATATATACCCTGCGTTTCAAGAATTTTTTTGGCCATGTAAGCAGCCGATGCATGAGGAATGGCATAATGCACATGCAGCACGTCGAGCTTTTCATACTTTACTACATTCACCATCTTGCTGGCCAGCGCCAGTTCATAGGGAGGATAATGAAATAGAGGATAAGCAGGAATACCTACTTCGTGATAGAAAATATTCTCATTGAAAAAATCCAGCCGGGTCGGTTGATCATAAGTAATAAAATGAATCTGATGGCCAATCTTAGACAAGCCTTTTCCCAATTCCGTCGCTACCACTCCGCTACCCCCGAATGTAGGATAACATACTACTCCGATTTTCATGATCTTAGTTAAAAAGTTAAAAGTTGTAAAGTTAAAAAGCTTTGTCCATGGTTCACAGAAAAAATCAGTGGACTGTGGACCATGGACTATCGACTATCTGTCATTTCCACCTTATCGCTATAATTCAATATCGCCTGATAAATCACATCCTGAATTTTTGTACGGATGCCTTGTTTGATCAGCTTGTTGTTTCCGGCATCAGGATAAATTCTGTTGGAAAGAAAAATATATACCAGGTTCTGATCCGGATCTACCCAAACCGCTGTTCCGGTAAAGCCCGTATGACCGAATGTATTAGGAGAAGCGTAATCCGAAGTAGGACCATTACCTTCCGGCTCAGGTTTATCCCAGCCCAAGCCTCTCCTGTTTTTTTCAAATTGCCTTGTTGCAAAATCAGTAATGGTATTATTCATCAGATACCTTTGTCCGCCATACATGCCCTGCTGTAAATTC
>JAIERY010000030.1 GCA_019746425.1 Cytophagaceae bacterium | reverse complement strand
TCAAAACCAAATATGAGGTAGCCTTGATGCACGCTGAGTATTTTGCCGGCATTGCAAAATATGATTATGCGGGTTTTGCCACACCTGTTGATTCTCAGAGTGTCATAGGGATTTCAGCCATAAGGTTTGGAGTAGATGATATCCCTGATACCAGATTCTTATATGATGCAGGCGGAAATCTGAATTATAATAATATCAAATATTTCTCCGCGGCAGACTATGCCTTTCTTTTATCTTATGCCCGCAAAACCAATCTGATTCCAGGATTGAGATTAGGCGCCAATTTTAAAATCATACACCGTATTGTAGGAAACTTTGCCAACTCATGGGGATTTGGTATGGATGCAGGAGCCCAGTATGAGAGAAAAGGATGGATGCTGGGTGTGATGGGAAGGGATATAACGACTACTTTCAACGCCTGGAGCCATAATACTGAGTTGGTAAAAGATGTTTATACCCAGACAGGGAACGAAATTCCGAAAAATTCGATCGAGGTAACCCTCCCCAAACTTATTATTGGTGTTGCCAGAAACTTCGTAATCAAGAAAAAATTCGGCTTGCTGGCTTCTGCAGACCTGTATCTAACTTTTGACGGAAAACGAAACGTGCTTATTAAATCGAAGCTTACTTCTATTGATCCTTATATTGGCATAGAAGCCGATTATAAAAAAATCGTTTACCTCAGGCTGGGTTTAGGGAATATACAGCAGATAAAGGATTTTGATGCTAAAAAGTACACCAGCGTTCAACCAAACTTCGGTATTGGCGTAAGGATAAATAACAGGTTTTATATAGATTATGCCCTGACTGATATAGGGAATACATCAGAGGCTTTATATTCCAACGTGTTTTCTTTAAAAGTAGCATTAAATAAATGATGAGAATGAAAATTCATTTCAGAACTCTGATTATTCTCTGCTTTGCAGCATTGAGCTTTATAACTGTTTCTGCTGTTAAGGCGCAGACTTATGGAAATGAATGGATCAATTCCTCCCGGACATATTATAAAATCTCAGTAGCGCAGACAGGTCTTTACGCTGTCACTTTTGATGATCTTAGAAGTGCCGGTGTTCCGCTCGAACCGCTTGGGACACAAAAGGGAGATAGTCTGCAGTTATTTCATCGGGGAATAGAGCAGGCAATATACATTAGTAACGATACCATGTTTTTTTATGGTCAGATAAATGACGGAACACTTGATTCCCTTTTATACGATCCTTATTCGGTACAGCCCCACAAGTATTATAATTTATTCTCAGATACCAGCGCTTATTTTTTAACCTGGTCACAGGGCGTTCATAAAAGAATGAATCTTACCAATGTGATTAATAATAGCACTCCGGATGCTTATCATACAGCAGAGATTCTCGAAGTTTATAGTGATGAATATGAACTAGGCTACAAGCACTACATTTCCACTTATCTCACCAGCGGCGACCAGGGAGAAGGCTGGTTTGGAAGTGGTATTTATAATTCTACAGGTTATACTCCTGCAGAAGCGACTTATGTTTTTAATCCAACCAATGTTTATGTATCGGGTCCCAATGCCAATCTGGAGTTAATGCTGGTAGGAAGAAACTGGTATGCAAATGTATTGAATCATATGGTCGATGTCATTGTAAGCTCTCCTTCTAATCCGGATCTTACATTTTCAGTGCCGGCATTTGCCTTTCATGATACGAGAACTTTCAGTACATCTATTCCTATTGGTTATCTTGCATCAGGCCCTCTAAGCATTATTGTTAGAAATAAAGGAACAGGCTTCAATGCTCCTTCTCTTATTTCTGTAGCGTATATCAAAATTAACTATCCTCAGACTTTCGAGGTAAATGGCGCAGGCACTTTCAATTTCAATGTATTACCCAACGTCAGTTCTATTGCTCTTGCTATACAAAATCCTTTGGCCGGAACCCGTATTTTTGATATCACGGATAAAAATAATATTAAACGGATTGTTACTGCCAGTCTTTCTGCCGGGGCAATATCAGCAAAATTAAATCCGTCTGCTGTTGCGACAAAATTATTTGGAATTGCTCCCGGAAACTATCTTTCTATTCCTGATATTAAAAAGGTAGATCTCACACCTTTTAACAATGAAGCAGGCACGGATTATATCATTATCACTCATACCAAATTAATGACCGGGTCGCGCCAGTATGGTGCATACAGAGCTTCTGCCGCAGGAGGGTCTTACGATACGCTTGTCGCAGATGTAACCAAACTTTACAATATGTTTTCTTACGGGGAGAAATCTCCGGTTGCAATTAAAAGATTTCTAACACACATGTTTAATGTGGGTGATCCTAAATATTTATTTATCATCGGAAAAGGAATCGGCCTTGATTATGCGCGTAACGGACCTTATTACAGAAAAGATCCTAATTCTTATATCAACTATCCGGATCCTGAATTAAGGAGAGAAGATTTTGTGCCTACCTATGGAGTTCCAGGTTCAGACCTGATGTATTCTATGGGACTAAACGGCAAACCCAAATTTATTCCTGCCTTAGCTACCGGAAGACTACCGGTGAAATCACCTGCGGAGATTGATTATTATCTGGATAAGATTAATGAACATGAAGCGCTTCCAAATGAATTGTGGCGGAAAAACCTTGTTCATTTAAGCGGAGGAAAAAATGCTTCTGAAAAAATAAATTTTAGAAACAATGTAGACCAGCTGAAATATGTAGTGGAAGATACTGTGTTTGGGGGCAAGGTAGTGAAAACATTCTCTAAAACAGGTACAGGGGCTGTAGATAATCAGATGACAGGAAGTGTCGTGAATGAAGTAAATAAAGGAGTGTCGTACTTAACATTTTTTGGCCACTCTTCACCAGGTGTGATAGACCTTGATATTGGCTTTGTGAGCGATGATATTTATGGATATAATAATAAAGGAAAATATCCATTGTTATTAATCAATGGTTGCGCAGCCGCCCAGATATTTTCAAGATATTCTTTTGCAGAAGACTGGTTGGTTACTCCTGACAGGGGGGCTATTATTGTTGTAGCACATACAGATGCAGGCTATGAGAATCAATTGAAAAATTATTCTATGATGTTCTATAAAAATGCTTTCCAGAAAAGAGCTATGCTTGGTAAATCTGTTGGCAATATTCAGCTTGCCACTATTACAGATTATGAAAGCTTATATGGAAGCACGAACCAGGTAGATATTACAACCTTGCAGCAGATGATTATTATTGGTGATCCTGCAATCTCTATGTATGATCCAACCATTCCTGATTATGAAACCAATGACAATAAGGTTTCTATTTATTCTTATAATAACAACCTTGTTACCGCAGTATCCGACTCTTTTGCCATTTCCATTATAGTATCAAACCTTGGAGTGGATTTTGGAGATTCTTTACAGGTATCCGTGCGAAGAATTATCAATGGCGCTATTACAAATTTTGGACCGGCTATTTATAAGCAGGTAAAATATCAGGATACATTATTGTTTAATATTGCATCAAAAGATATCGCTACCTATGGTGAAAATATTTTTGAAATCACCTTAGACCCCCTTGATTCTATTTCTGAAATAAGCGAGTTAAATAATTTTGCCACCCTTAGGTACTTTATGCCGCTGAGTGGGGTAATAGCCTTAATGCCGAAAGAGTTTAGTATAGTAAATAATGATTCGGTAACATTTATTGCCCAATCTACCAATTTGATGGTGGGAGCAACAGATTATTACTTTGAAGTAGATACTTCTTATTTGTTTAACAGCAATGCCTCTGTGCGAAAGTCACAAATTATCAATGGGGGATCCATTGCCAAGTGGAAAAACTTTGTGTTGCCAGTGCTTCAGGATAGCCTTGTATATTATTGGAGGGTAAGATATAATACGATTCCATCCGGACAGGATACTTTATGGGGAGAGAGCAGCTTTATATATATCAATAACAGTCCGGAAGGCTGGTCTCAAAGCGAGTTCCCTCAATTCTTCAAAGATCAGTTAAATGGTGTTCAGCGAAATATTTCTCAGCGAAAATGGGAGTTTGCACAATCCAGCACCCCGGTATCATTCAGGGCTGTAGGAACATCTTATGTGCGAAACCCTCCCAATGCCTTATTTCCAAATCCTGGTACAGAAACTGTAGTACAGGTAAATGGCGAAATGTACCAATATAGATTTCCTTGTGCTAATGCAGGAATACTTCTTCTTGCCTTCAATCAGAATACCGGAAACCCTTATACCCCTTATGAAAACTCAGATGGCGGCACCACCTGTGGTCTTACAGGAAATGAGATAATAAATTATTTTTCCAATATGCCTGATTCCACTTCTGGTATTTCCAATCCGAATAATCAGACCAATCTGATGGCATATCTGGATAGTCTCAAGCAGGGTGATTATGTAGTATTACTGAATTCAGGTGAAGGCTATTATTCATATTGGTCTAGTGTGTTAAAGAATAAAATCAAAGCAGTGTTGGGTGCAGATTCTTTAGACTTTCTTGCCGATGGAATGCCCTATATTCTTTTCGCTCAGAAAGGAAATCCTAATCCCATATTTGAAGATTATGGAGCCACCAATGAGGAAATAGTATTTGTAGATACACTGGTGGGAACTTATAATAAAGGTTATATTACTTCCACGCTTATCGGACCTGCAGAAGACTGGACAACTTTATTCAGACATGTTTCCTATACGGAATCTCCGGTCACAGACCAGTATGAATTATCAATAATAGGAGTTGACCTGGAAGGAAATAACATTGATACTGTTTCTATCTCGCAGATAGATGCTTTGCCGCTTTCAGGAATCGTAAATGCAAATCAATATCCTTTCATCAGGCTGCTGGCGGAAGTAAGCGATGTAACCAATGTTACCCCGCCGCAACTGGAAAGATGGCAGGTAATATACAGCCCGGTACCTGAAGGCATCATGAATCCTGCGCTGGCCGGTTTAAGCCAATACAACACTATCACCAGACCTGAAGGAGACAGCATCAGCGTGTGCTATGCATTTGAAAATATTTCTCTGAGGGATTTTACAGATACCTTACAGGTTAAATTTACTATTACCAATGCTACTTCAGGGATTAAAACAAAGTTGGTCAAGCTGGCTCCATTAAAGAGCGACAGCATTGTAACTTTCTGTCATAAATTCAGCACCAGAGGATTGGTTGGTAACAATGTTTTGCAGGCGTATGTAAACCCTAAAATATTAAGAGAGCAGTATTATAATAATAATATTGTAGAGATGTCTTTTGGGGTGGATAAGGATAAAATTAACCCTGTATTGGATGTAGTTTTTGATGGAACACATATTATGGACGGAGATATTGTTTCTCCAAGTCCTATGATTACTATTTCTGTGTACGATGAGAACCGTTACCTGATAAGAGATTCTACAGACGGGATAGAAGTGTTTCTGCAAAAGCCCGGACAGTCAGTTCCTGAAAAAATAATCATTCCAGGTTCTGATATTATCAGCGCACGCCAGGTAGGTACTAATGGTAAAAATGTTTACCAGATTGAATATAATCCGAAAAATTTGCCCGATGGAATTTATACTTTGGTAATAAAAGCAAAAGATGTGGCTGGCAATAATTCAGGTGTGCAAGATTACAGAATTACATTTGAAGTAATTAATGCTGCTACCATTACCAATTTCTATCCATACCCTAATCCATTCTCCACAAGCACAAAATTTGTGTTCACCCTTACCGGCAGCGAAATACCTGAAGATTTAAAAATTCAGATCATGACCGTTACAGGAAAAGTGGTGAGAGAGATCACAAAAGCAGAGCTTGGCCCTATTCATATAGGTAATAATAAAACAGATTTCTCCTGGAATGGTACCGATGAGTTTGGGGATCAGCTTGCCAATGGTGTTTACCTGTATCGGGTGATCATTAAAAATGCGGGAGCTTATCAGCATAGAAATACAGCAGGAGATAAGGCCTTTAAGAAAGAGTTTGGGAAGATGTATATCTTAAGATAGTTAAAAAAGTCCACAGTCCATGGTCCACAGTCCACAGAAGATTTGCTGTGTTTAAGCCTGCTACATATAGCAGTTCACAATTTTATACTTCTTTCGAAATTTGCATTGCTTTTCCATAGACTATCGACTCGCAACTAATTTTCTGTGGACTGTGGCCCATGGACTGTGGACTTAATAAACTCCACAAACGCATAATCATATTCATGTTTTTCATCCGCTTTGTGTTCCTCACGCGCTACTTCTTTCCACTTTGATCTGTCAAAAGCTTTCAGAAAAACATCTGCCTCAAAACTTTCTTTCACTTCGGTAAAATATATCCTGTCTGCTACTGCCAGGGAGTCGTTGATTAACTCAGCGCCTCCAATGACAAAAGCTTCTGATTCGCCGTTTTTCTTTGCAGTTTCAATGGCTTCTTTTAAAGAATTTACCACTATACATCCTTCTATTTTATAGTTTTTATTCCGGGTTACGATTACAGAAGTTCTGCCGGGTAAAGGTTTACCAATGGACTCATATGTTTTTCTTCCCATAATCATATGGTGGCCCATAGTTTTATTTTTAAAGAACTTCAGATCATTGGGAAGGTGCCATATGAGCTTGTTGTCTTTTCCTATTGCCAGGTTTTTTCCGGCCGCAACTATTACAGAAATCATCATAATTTATTTCCTCTAAGGTATTCTTCTGTTTTCATTCTTCTTTTTCCTTCAACCTGCAAATCTTCAATCGCGACTGCACCATCACCGGTTTTAACAATTATTTCCCAATTGTTATCAGTTTTATAATTTCCAGGATCTCCCTCTATTTTTCTGTCGATGATTTGGACAGCGTAAATTTTATGATTTTTTCCATTGAGCGTAGTCCATGCAGCGGGATAGGGGGACAAACCCCTTACAAAATTTTTTATTTCCCGGCTGGATTTATTCCAGTCGATCCTGCAGGTTTCTTTATGGATTTTTGGAGCGGATTTTAATTCATCATTGAATTGTTGTGGCTGAGTGGAGATCTTTCCCTGAGAGATCGCATCCACTGTTTTTAATACCAGTCCGGCTCCTTTTTGCATCAGCCGGTCATACAAAGTTCCTGCGCTATCTTCTTCTCTGATTATTTCTTTTTCAGAGAATATAATATCTCCAGTATCAATTTCATGCTGTAAAAAGAATGTAGTTACACCGGTTTCTTTTTCCCCATTGATCACTGCCCAGTTGATAGGTGCGGCTCCGCGGTACTGAGGAAGGAGAGAAGCGTGTAAATTGAAAGTACCTTCTTTGGGAAGACTCCACACTTTTTCAGGAAGCATTCTGAAAGCTACAACTATTTGCAGGTCTGGTTTAAGCGCTGCAAGCTCTTTTATGAATTCTTCTGACTTAAGATTGACAGGTTGAAGTACAGGAATATTATATTTTAAAGCAGTCTCTTTTACAGGGGAAGCTTTTAACTGCAAACCTCTGCCTGCAGGTTTATCAGGAGCTGTAATCGCTCCAACAATATTAAATTTATTTTCAATCAATATTTCCAGACTCGGAACAGCAAATTCCGGAGTACCCATGAAGACTATGCGAAGGTTTGATGTCATTTATTGTTTTACTCTTATGTATTACTAATTTGCAGTTGATAGTTAATAATTGACAAAATTGTTAACTGTTAACTGTCAATTGCCAGTTTTGCTACTCAAAATCCTGATAAAGCAAATATTTCTTCCTGATGGCTTTATATTTTTCCAGATCGGCTTTCCATGTTTCTTTTATCTGAGCCTCTGTCATTCCTGATCTGATCTGTTCCTTTAGCTTGTCATTTCCTGCCAGCTTATTAATAAAGTTTGTTTTAAGGAAGAAAGTATCTTTATTGGCAGTTTTTGTGTACATGTCTATTAGATAGCTTACCGAAAATCCATCAGTGATTTTTTCGCTTCGTAAATCTCTTCCATTACAAACCTTATTTTCATAGGGAGGATTCTTTGCCATTCCATCAAGGCTCTTTGGAGTGAAGGTAAAGCTTCCATAATTTTTTCCCGGAGCGCCGATCACCTGAAAAGGAAAAGTGGTTCCCCGACCAACGCTAATGATGGTTCCTTCAAACAAGCCAAGGGAAGGATATAGTTTAATGGCAAGGTCGTTTGGTAAATTAGGAGAAGGTTTTACCGGAAGAGAATAGGTGTCTTTATGAGAATAATTTTTATTAGTAATTACTTTAAGGTTACATACTTTTCCGCTGTCCAGCCATTTTTCTCCATTGATCATTAAAGCTAGTTCACCTACGCTTAATCCGTGCACCAAAGGTATAGGATGCATGCCTATGAATGATTTATATTTCATATCAAGCACGGGGCCGTCAACATAATATCCGTTGGGATTGGGCCTGTCGAGAATCAATAGTTCCTTTTTATTTTCTGCACACGCTTCCATGGTATAATGCATCGTGCTGATATATGTATAAAATCTTACGCCTGCATCCTGTATATCAAAAATCACCAGGTCAACATCTTTTAGCTGCTGGGCTGTTGGTTTTTTATTGTTTCCATATAGCGAAATAATAGGAAGTCCTGTTTTTTTATCGGTTTCATTATTGACTTTTTCTCCAGCATCTGCTTTTCCGCGAAAACCATGTTCAGGCGCAAATATTTTTTTGATATTTACCCCGGAAGCAAGTAGTGTATCTATAAGATGCGCATTGCCAACTACTGCCGTATGGTTTACTACCAGGGCAATATTCTTATTCATTAATAGCGGAAGATACTTTTCAAACTGCTCAGCACCGGTAAGGATTTTTTTTGCGGAGGAATCAGCGATGGCAGTATCTGCTTTTGTTTCCGTTAATTTTTTCTCTGTGCATGAAGTATGGGTGCTGAGATTGGTGAAAAGAAAAAGAGAGGCTATCACTAACAATTTATTCATTTGGTTATTTTTATATAAATCAAATCAAAATTCATACCTTTATTCCCGGTAAAAATAGAAAATTTGAGTCTATATTATTTCATATCAAAAAGAATAAATAAAGGTAAAAAGGGATCATTTTCTGCTATAGTCGCAAATATTGCAGTAATGAGTGTGGCTTTTGGACTTTTTGTGATGATTATCTCTTTTTCCATTCTCGACGGCTTTAAAAATAAGATACAGGCTAAAATTTTCAGCTTCGGCTCTCATCTTCAGATAACCATGTCTGATACTGCCCAGACCTATGAAGAAACGCCGATTAGCCTCAACTCCCAGCTTTACCGCCATCCGGAAGCTGTGCCTGAAATTGACCGCATTCATGCAGTTGCCCATAACCTTGGCTTACTCAAAAAGAAAACTTCCGATGAGTTTACCGGTGCAGTATTAAAAGGGGTTGGGAAGGATTTCGATATTAAAGGATTTGAAGAAAATATTATAGAAGGTAGTTTCATCACCTTTAAAGAAGACACAGTAGAGAATATTGATGGGATGGAAACTAAAAAAAGGAGATGGTCGGAAGAGGTGGTGATCAGCAAGAGGATTGCCAATAAGATGGACCTGAAGGTAAGGGATAAGGTCTTTATGTTTTTTATGAAAAACGATGTGCTGATACGGCCTTTGCAGGTGAAAGGAATTTATGAAACAGGGCTCGAAGAATTTGATGAACTGATGATCATAGGCGACATTAAGATGAATCAGACATTGAATAAATGGCCTGATAGTTTAGTAGGAGGTTATGAGATTTTTGTAAAGGATTTTTCCAGGCTCGATCAGGCATATGAAAAAGTGTTTGATGCCATGGATCCCGAGATGGGTATTGAAAGTATTAAAGATAAATTTATCCAGATTTTTGACTGGCTGGCAATGGTTGATAAAAATGTGGTGATTTTTCTTTTCATTATTTTATTTATCGCCTGTGTTAATATGGTTTCCACCATTCTTATCATGATATTGGAACGCACCAATATGATAGGTATGCTCAAAGCGCTTGGAGCAAGGAATGGCCAGGTACAGATGATATTTTTTTATAATGGAATGAACCTGATTTTAAGAGGGATGTTTCTGGGAAATTTATTCGGGATAGGATTTTGTCTGTTGCAGTATTATTTAAAAATCATACCTCTCGATCCGGAAAATTATTATATGACTACGGTTCCTATTGATCTTGATTGGATGGTAGTATTAGCGCTGAATGTATTAACTTTTCTTTTGATAAGCCTGGTTTTACTTATACCGATTATCGTCATCAGCAATATCAAGCCTATAAGGGCAATTAAGTTTGATTAATTCTTGTAGAGACGCGATTCATCGCGTCTAGTTATTATCTGGTGTAATATCTGAAAAGGCTCTTTATCTTCATATCCAATACTCCGAATACAGCCTCCCCGAAAATAGTTTTGGACATTTTGGATTCCCCGCGGGTTCTGTCGGTGAAAATGATAGGCACCTCTTTTATTTTAAAGCCATATTTCCAGGCCATAAATTTCATCTTTATCTGAAAAGCATAGCCTACAAATTTGATATTGTCTATATCGATGGTTTCAAGAACAATTCTTCTGTAGCATTTAAAACCTGCAGTTGTATCGTTGACAGGTATGCCGGTGATAAAACGCACATACCAGCTCGCAAAATAAGACATAAGCACTCTGCTGATAGGCCAGTTGATTACAGTTACACCATTCACATAACGCGAACCTATGGCAAGATCGTTTCCTTCTTCCGCACAGGTTTTATATAGCTTTATAAGGTCTTCAGGGTTATGAGAGAAGTCAGCATCCATCTCGCATACAAACTGGTAATCTCTCTGCAAGGCATATTTAAAACCATGTATATAGGCTGTGCCCAGTCCCAGTTTGCCTTTCCTTTGTTCAAGATGTAATCTGCCAGGAAATTCTTTCTGAAGGTTTTTTACAATATCCGCAGTGCCATCCGGTGAACCGTCGTCTATAATTAAAACTTCAAAAGGTAGAAATAAAGAAAAAACCTTACGGATAATCGGCTCGATATTATCCTTTTCATTGTAAGTCGGAATTATAACAAGTGTTTTTTCCACAGCTAAATTTAAAAAATCATTTTATCATTAACGGGACTGCAATTTAAAAATTTTATCGGCAAGGCGCTTTCCTTTTTTAATACAATCGCTTAATGAAACTCCATTTATATAATTGGCAGAGAAAAAAATGCTGTTTTTTTCAAGGTTGGGCAGAAAATCGTTTAATGTCTTAACCTTTAAATTATATTGTGGAATTGCTTTTTCAATTCTATAGATTTTCTGAAAGACAGGCTCCTTCCGGATCTGAAAGTTTTTTATTAATTCCTTTTTAACATTTTTTAAGATTTCATCATCCGGTAATTTTATTTTATCCTGATGCAATGAACCTCCCACAAAATTGGTAAATAAAACTTTATCGGCGGGGCAACGGGCAGAAAATATCGAGCTGTTCCATATGCACCCTGAACTAAATTGATTTTCGATATAAGGGTTTAGTACGCCGAACCCATTCAATTCCGCCTCTACATCAGATTTGTTAAACACAGTATGCACTGCGCACATGGCAGGATATTCAATACGTTTTAAGGCTTGTGCCAATTGAGGATAAAGACCTGATAATAGTTCAGCCGCAACAAAAGGAGGGGTAGTGATCACTAAAGTATTGGCTTTTATTTTTCGCACACCAGCAGGTTCCTGTATACTTACTTCATATCCATTTTCTGATTTTACAATTCTGTTTACCCTGGCTGAATATTGTATGTTTTTGAGCTGCGCCGCAATTGCTGATGGCAATTCCTGCATGCCGTTTTTAAAGTTAAATGATTTTTTCCTCCCCGGTTTATTTTTAATGAGACCCTTGATAATGGATCCATATTTTGATTCATATTCTTTGAGCACGGGAAAAGTCGTTTCTACCAAAAGCCTGGATGGATTGCCTGCATATACTCCCTGCACAAATGGATTCAACGCATAGTCTGAAATTTCTTTTCCAAGGCGTCTGTTAAAAAAAGCATCGAGGGTTTCACCTGGAATATTTTCAGGTTTTTTAAATAACTCCGCAAGGATTTTTAATTTAGATGAAAAGCTAAAGAAACCGGAGAATAATAGACTAGCAGGATTGTCTGGAAGTTTTCGGTATGCTCCTTTCCGGTATATATATCTGGCCTTGCTTACGGGCTTTGCTTCTACTAATTGCTGATCGCACTTCGTGTCTTTAAAAAAATCTAAGATCTCCTGATCACAGAGTATCGAATTGGGGCCCAGTTCGAGCACATATCCTTCGGTTTGAATGGTTTTAATATATCCCCCGGGTTTATCATTGGCTTCCACTAAAAGGTAATCCATTCCATGCTTCTGAAGATGCCATGCAGCAGACAACCCTGAAATACCGGCGCCAATAATTAATACCATTTCGGAAATTACAAATAAGCGCTTCTAAATTCCAACTATATGAGAGTTTTTCGTAATTTTCATGAGCTTGATTTTAATCAAAAAGTATAAATGAATAAATGCATATTTCTGGATCGCGATGGAGTGATCAATAAAGATTTTGTAGACTATACCTACCTGGTCGAAAAATTCTTTATTCTCCCCAACGTCATTGAAGGTTTAAAAAAGTTTAAAAAGGATGGCTACCTTCTGGTGGTCATTACTAACCAGTCGGGGATAGCGAAGGGAATTTATGGACACCAGGATGTTAGGAACTGTCATAGTTATTTCGACATGGAATCCGAGAACCTTATTGATGCCTGGTATTATTCTCCTTACCACCCGGTGCAAAGTGAATCTCTTACCAGAAAACCTGAATCCCTTATGTTTGAAAAAGCTATTGCAAAATTTGATATTGATGTGACCCAGTCCTGGATGATAGGGGATAAAGAGAGAGACCTTGCTCCGGCAAGAAAGCTGGGCTTGAAAACACTTCAGATTTGTGATCAGGATGAGGGACTTGAATGCAATGGTGTGGTTAAAGATCTTGTGGAAGCTTATGAGTTTATAGCTCTTAAAAATCAGAAAGTTAAGACTAAGTGATTTTATCAAAATATTAAAAAAATCCCGCAGGGTTTTTAAAACCCTGCGGGATTTTAACTTAAATAGAGATCCACTTTAAAACAAAAAAGGATTAACAATCCTGTTAATCCTTAATCTCATTAAATCATGTTCTGATTTTATATTTTTTCAGCAGATTTAACTGTTTTTACTGCTTTGCTCTCTTTAGTATAGGTTGCGCAAGTTTCTGTTTTTCTGCAAGCGCCTAAAGATAAAACCATGCAAAATATCGATAGTACAAATATCTGTTTCATAAGTTGTTATAATATAATACCCAAACTAATACTTCACTCACTTTTATAATAAAACAACCGCGCAAACTATCAGAATGTTTTGGAGGTAGAAATTAGAATCTGGAAATTGGAAGTTAGAAATTGGAAGTTAGAAGTTAGAAGTTAGAATCAACTAACCTTCTAGCCTCCAGATTCTATTTATATCCAAGGATTTTCAGCATAGACTCGCTTTCCTGCTCCGGAGCAAAAAGTTTTGTGGTGATCTTTCCGTTTTTATCCCTGTCAATCAATACATGCTTAGGAGCAGGTACAAGACAGTGCTGGATTCCGCCATAACCTCCCAGTGATTCCTGGTAAGCGCCGGTATGGAAAAAGCCAATATAAAGGGGTTGGTTATTTTCTTTTTTAGGCAAGAATACCATGGTCGCATGGGCTTCTGAATTGTAATAGTCCATGCTGTCGCAGGTAATGCCTCCTACCTTTATTTTATCATAAGGTTTGTCCCAGTTGTTCACCGCAAGAAGAATATACTTTTGGTTGAGTCCCCATACGTCCGGTAAAGTAGTAATGAAAGAACTGTCGATCATATACCACTCTTCCTTATCATTTTGCATTTTGCTTCCCTGTACTGAGTAAAGGACAGCGCCGCTTTCTCCTACAGTGAAGCTTCCGAATTCTGTAAAAATATTAGGAGTAGGAACACCTTCCTCTTTGCAGATACGCTTAATGGTCTTCACGATCTGATCTGTCATATAGGCATAATCATAATCGAAATGCACAGATGTCTTGATTGGCCACCCGCCGCCAATATCTATGCTCTGAAGGTCTGGGCAGACTTTTCTCATCTCGCAATACTTATGCACAAATCTGCTTAACTCACTCCAGTAATAGGTAGTATCTCTCATTCCTGTATTGATAAAGAAATGGAGCATCTTTAATTTAAACTTAGGATTGGGAGCAATTTTCTGCTGATATAAATCCATTACATCACGGTATCTTATTCCAAGTCTTGAGGTATAAAATTCAAACTTGGGTTCTTCATCCGCAGCAAGGCGAATGCCGACACCGCATTCATTTTTCACCAGCTTACTATATTCATCTATTTCCGGAAGGTTGTCCAGGATCGGTATGCAATTTTTAAATCCATCATTGATCAGTTCAGAAATATACTGGGTATACAACGGTCTTTTAAAGCCGTTGCAGATCACATAAGTATCTTTGCTGATCTTTCCTGCTTCGTTTAATACTCTGATGATGGGTATATCATATGCGGAGGAAGTTTCAATATGTATATCGTTTTTTAGAGCTTCTTCCAGCACGAATTTGAAATGGGATGATTTAGTGCAATAGCTGTAGATGTAATTGCCCTGGTAATCATTATTCTTTATTGCCTCATTGAAAAGCTTTTTAGCCTTTTGGATCTGGGAGGAAATTTTTGGCAGATAGGTAAGCTTTAAGGGAGTGCCATATTCTTTCACGATATCCATCAGGGGTACATCGTTGAAATGCAGCTCATTGTTCTGAACTTTGAATTCCTCAGTAGGAAAATAAAAGGTTTGTTCTATTAAGTCGATGTATCTGTCCATCTGCGCAAATTTACTTAGTGCAATATTGCTATAAAATTACAATCTTTGCAACGGATTTTATCCACCATGAAATTATTTTGGCGCTAAAACATACACGTAAGTATATACAGAGATGAATTTGGAAAAAAACATAAAGGAGGGCATCAGGGAAGGAATCAGGCAGCTTTTCAATACAGAATTGCCTGAAGAGGAAATTGCCCTTCAGCCAACCAAACAGGAGTTTGAATGAACATATACTTTTGTGACATTTCCCTTTACAAAAATTACAAGGAAATCTCCGGAAGAGACAGGTAAGATGCTGGGCGAATTCCTGAAAGCTCAGGTGAAAGAGATCAGGGACTTTAATGTGGTGAAGGGATTTTTAAATATATCGGTTGCCGATACTGCCTGGCTCGACCTGTTCAGACAGGTGCTTGTGAAAGATGATTTTGGAACTTTCCCTTCCAACGGACAAAAGGTAATGGTGGAATATTCTTCTCCCAATACCAATAAGCCATTGCACCTCGGACATTTGAGAAATAATTTCCTGGGATATTCCGTATCTGAAATTCTCAAGGCAAACGGATGCCAGGTGATCAAAGCCAACCTGATCAATGACAGGGGCATTCATATCTGCAAGTCCATGGTGGCTTATCAGAAATTCGGGAATAATGAAACTCCGCAATCTGCAGGCCTTAAAGGAGATCACCTGATTGGAAAATATTATGTGCTTTTTGACAAGGAGTATAAAAAACAGATCGAAGAATTAAAAGCAAAGGGATTAAAGGAAGAAGATGCAGAAAAAGAAGCGCCTGTGCTGAAAGAAGCTCAGGAGATGTTAAGAAAGTGGGAGGAAGGAGATAAAAACATAATAGAGCTTTGGAAAAAAATGAATGGCTGGGTGTATGAGGGCTTCGAGGCTACCTATAAAATGATCGGGGTGGATTTTGATAAATATTATTATGAGTCCAATACTTATCTGCTGGGTAAAGAACTGGTGGAAGAAGGATTAAAAAATAAAGTTTTCTTTAAAAAGCCTGACGGCTCTGTCTGGGTAGATCTTACTTCTGATGGGCTTGATCAGAAGCTGCTGCTGAGAGGAGATGGTACCAGCGTTTATATCACCCAGGACTTAGGAACGGCGGACCTGAAGTACAAAGATTTTCAGGCGGGCAAATCTGTCTATGTAGTAGGCAATGAGCAGGACTATCATTTCAATGTGCTTAAATTAATACTGAAAAAACTTGGCCGCTCCTATGCGGAAGGAGTTTACCACCTTTCTTATGGGATGGTTGACCTGCCTTCAGGAAAAATGAAATCAAGGGAAGGTACCGTGGTAGATGCGGATGACCTGATCCAGGAAATGATTGAGACGGCAGAGAAACATACTACCGAGTTGGGCAAGATTGAAGGTTTCTCCAAAGAAGAGGCGCGGGCATTGTATAAAATTTTAGCGCTTGGCGCTTTAAAATATTTCCTCCTGAAAGTTGATCCCAAGAAAAGGATGCTTTTCAATCCGCAGGAATCGATAGAGTTCCAGGGAAATACAGGTCCTTTTATACAATATACTCATGCCCGGATATCTGCAATTGTAAGAAAGGCAAAAGAATTGGGAATAAATACTTCTCCTGATAATTATAAAAATCATCAGACCCTGCATCCCTCAGAAAAAGAGGTGATAGTGCTGTTAAATAATTTTCCTAAAAAGATCAGCGAGTCTGCGAATGAATATGCGCCTTCGGTAATGGCTCAATATGCATTTGATCTGGCAAAAGAGTATAACAGGTTTTATGCAGACGTTTCTATTTTCAATGAAGAAAATAAAGAAGCACTGACTTTTCGTATTACACTGTCAGCGGCGGTTGCAAAGATTCTGAAAAAATCAATGAAGATGCTCGGTATCGAAGTTCCCGAACGCATGTAACTAATTATAAATTATGAATGTTGAATTATAAATTACTTTCAACTTTTAACCTTTAACCTTTAACTTGTAACCATCAATGAAATTGCCATACCCCATCATCATGCTGCTTAGTTCCTGCTTCGGATACAATGCAGATATAAAAAGCAGACCCCAAGATATGAAGTCAGGCGCAGTCTCTTCATTTTATGATATTAAGGCTGTTTCTCTGGAAGGAGATACGGTTGATTTTTCAGCTTTCAAAGGCAAAAAAGTTTTGATCGTAAATACAGCTTCTGCCTGCGGGTATACTCCCCAGTATGAAGATCTCCAGAAGCTTCATGAACAATATGGCAGTAAAGTAGAAGTGTTGGGTTTTCCATGCAACCAGTTCGGCAACCAGGAATCCGGGAACAATAGTGAGATCAAAGCGTTTTGTCAGAGGAATTATGGAGTTACCTTTAAAATGTTTCAAAAGGTAGATGTAAAAGGGGAGAGTAAGCATCCTCTCTTTGACTGGCTAACGGATAAAAATAAAAATGGCTGGAACACACAGGCCCCATCCTGGAATTTTTGCAAATACCTGGTGAATGAAAAAGGAGAGTTGGTAAAATTTTACTCTTCAGGTACTTCTCCTTTGAGTAAAGAAGTTTTAGACACGATAAAATAAGTGACTCCGACATTCAAAGTTTGGTTAAAGGCATTCAGGCTCAGAACTCTTTTCCTGGCACTGGCCTGTATTTTTATGGGAAGTTCTCTTGCGGCAGTTGATCATAAATTCAGCATGTTGATTTTTATTTTGTCCTGCCTTACTGCTATATTTCTTCAGATACTTTCCAATCTTGCCAATGATTATGGAGATTATGTACATGGCGCAGACAGTGTATACAGAGTAGGTCCAAAGAGAGCAGTACAGGCTGGGGAGATTTCTGCATCAGCCATGAAAAGAGCTATATATCTTTTTGTTTTTCTCTCCCTGGTTACGGGTCTATATCTTCTCTATGTAGGAATACATTTTTCCCCTCTGAATTTTTTCGGTTTCTTTTTGCTGGGCATATTAGCTATCATTGCTGCGATAAAATATACTGCGGGTAGTAAGCCTTATGGATACGCAGGGCTTGGAGATATTGCAGTATTTATTTTTTTTGGATGGGTAGGAGTGATGGGCACTTATTACCTGCAGGCTGGAGCATTGAAGTCGGAGTTGTTTTTACCGGCAACTTCATGCGGATTGTTTTCTGTAGGGGTACTTAACATTAATAATATCCGGGATATTGAATCGGATTCCATGGCAGGAAAGAAATCCATACCCGTGAGAATTGGCAGACACAAAGCCAAAATATACCACTGGCTTTTGCTGTTCGCCGGCGTAATCTTCACTTTTATTTATACCATCGTTAACTATATTCATCCTTCCCAGTTCGTTTTCCTGCTGAGCCTTCCCATGTTTATAAAAAATGGCGCCATGATCTGGAAAATAAGTGATCCTCAAAAGCTTAATCCTTATCTGAAACAAATGGCTATAAGTACTTTAATTTTTGTAATTACCTTTGGCGCCGGCCTTCTCCTCGCCACATTTGCTTTTTAAGTTAAAATTTTCAATTTTTATAAAGTTCAGCCCAGTCAGCTGAATATTAACCCTAACGCCTCCATGTCTAAACCCAAAAAATTAGAAGGTAAAGTAACCATCATTACCGGTGGTGCACAAGGCATTGGAAGAACCACTGTCGAAATGTTTACCAACGAAGGGGCAAAAGTGGTGATCTGGGATATCAATGAAGATAAGGGGAGAGAAGCCATTGAAGAATTTAAATCCATAGGCCTTGATGTTGAATTCAGTTGTGTAGATACCACTAAATTTCCTTATGTGGATGAGGCCGCCCGCAATCTTTATCAGAGATATAAGAAGATCGATATACTCATCAATAATGCCGGTATTACCCGGGATGCCACTCTCTTAAATATGACATTGGATCAGTGGCAGCAGGTAATTGATGTGAATCTTACCGGTGTTTTCAACTGCACCAAAGCCGTAGCTCCTTTTATGCTTGAAAATAAGTATGGAAGAATTATCAATACTTCTTCGCTGGTAGGCATTTATGGAAATTTTGGACAGACCAATTATGCTGCCACAAAATCAGGAGTAGTAGGCATTACAAAAGTATGGGCACGTGAGTTAAGCAAGCATGGAATTACCGTCAATGCAGTAGCTCCGGGATTTATTGAAACAGAAACTTTAAAAACCATTCCTGATAAAGTCATTAAATCTATACAGGAGAAAATTCCTGTTGGCCGTCTCGGAAAACCAGAAGATATTGCCAATGCTTATTTATTCCTTGCTTCTGATGAAGCAGCCTACATCAGCGGATCTGTGCTGAGTGTAGATGGGGGATATATTGCATAATTATGAATGTTGAATTATTAATTTTGAATGAAAATTAATATAATTCAACATTCAACATTCAACATTCAACATTCAACATTCAACATTCAACATTCAACATTCAACATTCAACATTCATTTGCATTTCACAGCAACTTCTTCCTTATCAACCTCCGTTCCAAACCACACTGTCGCATAATTCTTATATATTCCAATACCAATGGCATTCCACTTGTAATCTTTCCAGATGCCGGAGTTGATGATAACGGGGTTATGCCCTTTGCTTTGTTTCCAGCTTTCCAATGCCCCCTCGGCTTTTACATCTTTAGAATAATAATATGATATTTCAAATCCTGTGGATTTATAGCTCGTAAGTTCTGAAGGCTTATTCCACATGCACTGTGATTGTTTATGATCGGGAGTGTAGCAGCAACTTGTCCATTTTCCCTTATTTGACCAGCTATGCATATTGCACTCTCCGGTAGGTTTGTTTTCCATCAGGTCTTTGGAGTGTGTCTGCGCTACAAATGTCAGACTTTTGGAAAGAGGGATTTTAGGTAACTTTTTTTGCTTACGGTATTCGGTGATCAGGTTATATAATTTTAATTCCTCTTCAGAGACACAGACATTTTTAACAGGATTCTCCTCTATGAATTCCGGAGCTTTATACACATTTACTTCAATAGATCTGGGAACGGAACTGCCGAAGAGCAGTAGAGGCAAAACGAATAAAAATGTTCTTTTCAATATGCGCATACGTAATATTTTTAATCAATAACGATTGAATGATTTATGTATTGCGGACAAAAATAAAGCTCTGTTATCTGCAGAGCTTGAAGATATTTATTTATTTTTTAATGCCATTATCCCGGAGTACCGCCTACACTGGGGCCCATAAAGTTCCCCCAGTATTCATGCACATAATGTCCATTGGTTTCAGGCCAGTGATTTTTATCAAACCCGGGAGCATTTTTCAGAAATTCTTTATCTACATCAAGAATGAAATCATGGTTTTTGGGATTAACCGCGAGGGCCGTGAAAGGTATGGCAAAAAGCTTTTTACCTCCCAGGAACCCGCCACATTCTAAAATGACGTATTCGATATAGCCTCGTTTGACATCGAGCATAATATCTTTGATTTTTCCTATTTTCTCTCCTTTGGTATTTTCTATTTTATCTCCTACTATGGATCTGGCAGTAAGAAGTTTTAAAGGCCGGTTGGCGTTAGGGCCCGTATGATTGTGTCCTGTTAAATTATCTTTTTCAATGAGTTCTGGATTCATATTTCCCCCTCTCTTTTCCAACTTTCTCTGTTAGTATAAGAACAATATAACAGGAGAATTCATTCGGGTTTCTGAGAAAAATACCGGGTTTAACAGTCATTTTTTGCACTCTATTGGTTACATACGCTTAAAGCCTTCATTCATCCCAAAAAGGTGCTTTTTTGAAAAATAATTAAGGATTTTGAAGATTCGGAATGAGGAAGGTTTTAAAATAAATAGTATATTCGCCTCGTATTTTTAGCTCGTAATAAGTTGGATAAGAACTATAAATTCAAAGATTTAAAGGTTTTTTCCTCCACTGAAACAATGGAGGGTAATACTAAGAAGTATAGAAAGGTTTTTGATAATAAAGAAACCACTTATCTCTATGCTGAACTTTCCTTCTACAATAAGAAATTTGACGAAGAGGACTGGAAAACGAATATCGTTTTCAAAGCATATTCCTTAAGCCCCAATGGAAGAAAAGAGCTTTGCAATATCCAACGGGAGCTGAATATTTCTAAAGATCAGAACATAGTCTTTGTCAGAGAAGGCTGGGGAAATAAAGATGCAGGTGTTTACTGGCTGAGAGGAGACTACGAGTGGGAAGCATACATTGATAATGAATTAATCACCACACAAAAATTTTATATAGAAGCAGGCGGGATGGTTGAGCAGACCAACAATCCATATTTCGGTCTTGAGTCTATTCTGCTTTATGAAGACCCCAATGAAGGAGTTCCTCTGATGGATCGTGTTTACAGAACCAAATACGATTCAAAAGTAACGCAGTTCATCTGGGTAGAATTCAATGTTGAAAACCGCCAGAAAGATGCCTGGTATTGTGAACTCTTTTTTAATTTTTATAATGATGCAGGTCAGTTGAAAGGAAGTGTTTCCGAATTAAAATATATTGACGGAAAAGATGCTAAAGTAACTTTCAGCACAGGTTGGGGATCAAGCACTGCGGGCACCTGGTATCATGACAAATACACGCTGGAGATTGTATTCATGGATCAGTTGATAGCTGTAGTGCCTTTTGAAGTGGGAGATGAATTTGTAGAAGGGAAAACTACTTTCCACACAAGCCCTGAATCAATTCAGCAGGCAGGTACTACTGAATCGAAAGAGCAGTCACTGGAAGAGCTTATGAAGAGCCTGGAAGAAATGATCGGGCTTACAGAGATCAAAACCAAAATCAATGATTACGTTCATTATCTGAAATTTCTAAAACTCAGACAGGAGCAAGGCTTTGAAGAAAATCAGAAAATAAATCTTCATTCTGTATTCACCGGAAATCCCGGAACCGGTAAGACAAGTGTTGCTAAATTACTGGGACAGATTTATCATAAAATGGGTCTGCTTTCCAAAGGAAAAATTATTGAAGTAGGAAGAGCGGAACTGGTCGGCAAATTTATCGGGCAGACTGCGCCGCAGACAAAAGAAATCATTGATAAAGCAAGAGGCGGAGTGCTTTTTATCGATGAAGCATATTCTCTGATGCGCCAGGGAGACAGCTCACAGGATTTTGGGCAGGAAGCAGTGGAAGTACTTTTAAAAGAAATGTCAGATGGCCCGGGAGATATTGCAATTATTGCGGCAGGTTATCCTAAAGAAATGAATCATTTTCTGGATGCCAACCCTGGTTTAAGATCAAGATTCAGTCACATATTTGAATATCCGGATTACCTACCTCAGGAATTGATGGATATTGCCATGTATGCAGCAGACAAAAAAGCAGTGATCTTTACCGAAGAAGCAAAAAAATTTCTGTCAGATTATCTGACTGACTCCTATAGAAACCGCACTAAAAGTTTTGGTAATGCACGCCTTGTTGCTTCCATTATTGAAGAAGCAAAAATGAATATGGGCTTAAGGCTGATGAAGGAACCTGACTTAAAAAGCCTGAGTCCGGAAAAATTAAAAACCGTTGAACTAGCCGATCTTCAGAAAATTCTTAAGACTAATAAAAAGCAGTTGCCGGATATTAAAACAGATGATGCATTGCTTGCAACGGCAATGACAGAACTGAATAATCTCATTGGACTGGAAGATGTGAAAGAGGAAATTCAGGAGATGGTAAAGCTGGTAAAGTTCTACAGGGAAACCGGAAAAGATGTGCTGGGTAAATTTTCATTGCATACTGTATTTACCGGTAATCCAGGAACAGGAAAGACAACAGTGGCAAGAATAGTAGCGAAGATTTATAAGGCATTGGGAATACTGGAAAGAGGTCACCTGGTAGAAGTAGACAGGCAAGGACTGGTGGCAGGCTATGTGGGACAGACAGCTATTAAAACCATGGAGGCTATTGATCAGGCAGAAGGCGGAGTTTTATTCATTGACGAAGCATATGCTCTTGCCTCAGGAGGCAGCAGCGATTTCGGTAGAGAAGCAATTGAAACTTTATTAAAACAAATGGAAGACCGCCGCGGCAGGTTTGTAGTAATTGTCGCAGGTTATACAGATAATATGAATTTGTTTCTGGAGACAAACCCCGGTCTTAAATCAAGGTTTGATAAAACCCTTGAGTTTAAAGATTACTCTCCTGAACAATTACAAGTAATAGGAATGGCTATGTTGCAGGCAGAAGGTATCACGCCTGATGAACAAGCCAGTGAACATCTTAAAAATTATTTTACCTACCTACATCAGAGAAGGGATAAATTTTTTGGTAATGCACGCTCTGTACGAAAAGTAATACATGAGGCAATTAAAAATCAAAATTTGAGAATGGCATCATTGCATGCCAATGAAAGAAGTCCCGAAATTTTACAAACATTAACCTTAGACGATGTAAAAGAATTTGATCCTTCAAAAGATGTATCCAATAAGAGCCAGGGTATCGGTTTCAGGTTGGGATCCGAAGGGTCGAATAAATAATTTTTAATTATGATTGATCTTAAAGCTTCTTTCCAGAAACATACCCTGAAATTTAAATTTGATGCAGCCACTTCCAGAGGCCTTTTAAAAACAAAAGATACCTGGTTTATAAAATTATGGCAGGAGAGATCTCCGCAATTTTATGGAATAGGCGAGTGCGGTCCCCTGGCAGGATTAAGTATAGATGATAAACCTGATTTTGAAAATAAATTAAAACAGGTCTGCCGGGAAGTGGAAAGAATAAGAATATTAAACCTGTCTTCTATTTACCAGCTGGAATCTCTTAAAGATTATCCTTCTATCGTCTTTGCACTGGAGACGGCCATGCTTGATCTGATTAATGGCGGCAAAAGAGTATTATTTAAAACTCCCTTTATTGAAGGACAAAAAGCTATTCCCATCAATGGATTGATCTGGATGGGTAAGAAAGATTTTATGATGCAGCAGATCAGGGAAAAAATGGATCAGGGTTTCAAATGTATTAAAATGAAAATAGGAGGGATTGATTTTGATGATGAGCTTGCCATACTTGCCGATATAAGAAAAAAATATCCTAATCCTGAAATTGTTATTCGCCTTGACGCCAATGGCGGCTTAAAACCTTCGGATGCAATTGCCAAACTTAAAAAATTATCCAAACATAATATTCAGTCCATCGAGCAGCCTATTGCCGCAGGAGATCCTGAGCAAATGGCAAAAATCTGCGCCGAATCACCTATCCCGGTTGCCCTGGATGAAGAGCTGATCAATCTGAAAACTTATGAAGAGAAAAAGAAGTTGCTTCAGAGTATCAAGCCGGCATATATCGTTTTAAAGCCTACCTTACTAGGGGGCTTCCGTTCCTGCCGTGAATGGATAGACCTTGTGCAACCTATGAATATAGGCTGGTGGATTACTTCTTCTCTGGAATCCAATATCGGCTTAAATTCTATTGCTCAATTCACTTCTTCCCTGGATACAAAGGGCTTACATCAGGGTCTTGGAACCGGACAACTCTACACAAACAATATTGAATCACCAATGGTTATTCTACTAGGTAATCTTATGTACGATAAGAGCAAAAAGTGGGATTTGAAAGCGATAAGCTAATCAAGGTGATTTATGAAATATACGTTAATTACCGGAGCCAGCAGGGGGATCGGTGAAGCCATGGCACGGTACTGTGCTGCAAAAAAATTTAATCTGATATTGGTAGCCAGGTCAAGAGAAAAACTGTTTGAACTGGCCTATAAACTCAACGAAGAATACGACGTAGATGTGCAGGTTTACGTTGCTGACCTCACCGAAGCAGAAGCTCCTCAGAAAATTTATAACTGGTGCGTGGAAAATAAATTTCACGTGAACATGCTCATCAATAATGTCGGTATTGGACAATATGGGCGGTTTGAAGACCTTACTTTAAAGGCACAGTTGGATCTGATTCAATTGAACCAGATTCAAACTGTAACCATGACGCATCAGTTTTTGCCAATGCTGAAAGAACATTATGAGTCTTACATACTGAATGTGGCAAGCACCGCTTCGTATCAGCCGATTCCTTATATGAGCGTTTATGCCGCTACACAATCGTTTATACTTTCATTTACACTGGCATTAAGAGAAGAGCTCAGACATAAACATGTGAAAGTTTCATGCCTCTGCCCGGGTCCTACGGCAACAGATTTCTTTGACAGAGCAGGACTGGAAAGTCTTCCGGTAAATTCAAGCGAAATTAAAATGTCTTCCGAAGAAGTAGCCGAAGTAGCTATTGAAGGAATGCTGGATAATGTATCAGAAATTATTCCCGGAACAAGCAATACTATAGGAGCTTATTTCAGCAAGCTGTTCCCTAATAAATGGGTGCTGAGAACTGTGGCAGGTTTGTTTGCGCCAAAGGTTTAGGTAGTTATAAAGTTGCAAAGTTATAAAGTTATAAAGTTAACTTTGCAACCTTTCAATCTTATAACTTTACAACTTTTTTCTTATCTTAGTCCTGAGACCTTCAGGGACGATGGAAAATAAATTACATTCTAAAGGAAATTTTTTATTCTTCAATAAAGAATACATAGGGGAATTTGTCTATGGCGGGATAGATGGAGCGATTACCACTTTTGCGGTAGTTGCAGGCGCTACAGGAGCTCATCTTGAGATAGGAGTGGTGATCATACTCGGGTTTGCCAATCTCATCGCAGACGGCTTCTCTATGTCTGTAGGAAATTATTTTTCCACCAAGGCCGAAAGAGATTCTTACGAAAGACATAAAGCGGTTGAGTACTGGGAAATTGAAAATCTCAGGGAAAAAGAAGTGGAGGAGATCCGCGGGATTTATGAGAAGAAAGGATTTAAAGGGGAATTACTGGAGCAGGTTGTAAAAGTAATTACCGCAGATAAAGATGTCTGGGTGGATACTATGATGAAAGAAGAGCTTGAAATGACCAGGGATACTCGAACTCCTTTACGAACTGCCATCGCCACTTTTGTGTCCTTTGCCCTGATCGGATTGATTCCTTTACTCTCTTATCTCTTTGCGTCTGATTCCTCCGATAAAAACAATTTATTTTTATACTCCTGTATTTTAACGGCTATAGGATTAATCATTGTGGGCGCTTTAAAAAGCATTGTTACCGAGCAGAACGGATTCCGTGGTATTGCCGAAACCCTCGCCCTGGGCGGACTAGCGGCGGTGCTGGCTTATTATGTGGGAGCTGTATTAGAGAATGCGTTTTAATTAATTTTGAATGGTGAATGATGAATTGTGAATTATTGAGAAAATGGAAATTGCATTAATTGTAATCAGAACACCAGATATGAATAAAATGGTTGATTTTTATTCATTATTAGGATTGCAATTTGATTATCATAAGCATGGTAATTCACCTTATCATTTTCTGCTAAAGTGGATAAAGGAATATTGGAGATCTATCCTTTATCTAAATCCCAAACATTTGTAGACACTTCATTAAGGCTAGGTTTCCGGGTTGATAATTTAAGCGAAATTATTAATGTACTTAAAAATACTGAAGTAAAATTTATATCAGAGTTAGCGACAACCTTATAACGAAAGTGTAAACAATCACCGAAGTTTATACCGAATAGACAAATAAACCGTAATGACCACTGAAAGCATTGAAACATACTACAAGATTTTAGGAGTAATTCCCAATGCGACAGTTGAAGAAATTAAGCGTGCATATAGGAAGAAGGCAAAGGACCTACATCCCGATAAAAATAAAAGTCAGGATGCCCATGAAAAATTTATCTTGCTGACTGAGGCCTATGAATGTCTTACAAATATTAAATCAGGCAAGGCAAGAGTTCAACAAAAAACAAAATCATATTCTGACTGGCAAAAAGAAAATAGAGATACGGCAAGGAATCAAGCAAGAAAGTACGCCGAAATGCAGTATGAGGAGTTTAAAAAAACTGACTACTACAAAAACTCCCAAGCTGCTTTCATAGTTGGCGTGCATCTTTATTTCTTTTCGGCCATTATAATTATGCTATCACCGTTGTGGGGTTACATCTATAAGGAGTGGACAGGGTTTTGGGTTGGACTCTTAATTTCATTTATGTTGGTTCATTTTTGGGCTGGTATCTTCAGTGAAATTCCTCCCTTGAACCTCCGTTCGTTTTTCAAGTCAATTTTAATAGTTATTAAGACAAAAGCTTTTCTTTATGCAATAATTACCGTCATTAATTTAATTGTTCTCTTTAGAATTACCTTTAATACACAATTTATTGTACTCCCCTTTCTTTAGACCACTATTACTACTATCGTAGTTGTTTTCTTTTTGCTTCTTTTTCTTTTAAA
>JAIERY010000051.1 GCA_019746425.1 Cytophagaceae bacterium | reverse complement strand
TTTCTCCTGGATATAATTTGTAATCTCTTTCAATTCATCCATTGTCAACTCTGGATCTTCACCGGAAACAATTGATAACAGAATCTTCTTTGCACCATGAATATCTGTATTGTTTAACAGCGGTGAAGCGATAGCTCCTTCTGCAGCTCTGCGGGCTCTGTTCTCTCCTTGCGTTACTGCAGATCCCATTACCGCAGACCCGGCATTTTTTATTACTGTCTGAACATCTTCAAAGTCAACGTTGATGTCGCTGGTCACCGTAATAATTTCCGCGATACTTTTTGCAGCGGTAGTTAAAATATTATCTGCTTTGGCAAATGCTTCACGTATGGAAAGATTCCCATAAATCTCTCTGAGCTTATCGTTGAGGATCACCAGCACCGTATCGCAGTGCTGTCGCAATTCATTGATACCTTCTTCTGCCTGCAGGGATTTTTTCTTTCCTTCAAAAGAAAAAGGAACGGTAACAATACCTACGGTAAGTATATCCAGCTCTTTCGCAAGCTTTGCAATTACAGGAGCGGCTCCGGTACCTGTTCCTCCACCCATCCCGGCAGTGATAAACAGCATACGTGTATTATCGCTCAGAAAATTTCTAATCTCCTCTCTGCTTTCTAAAGCAGCATTTCTTCCTCTTTCAGGATTTGCTCCCGCGCCCAGCCCATCGGTTAAATGTGTTCCGATTTGGAGTTTGCTTGGAACCGGACTGCTTTTCAATGCCTGCACGTCGGTATTGCAAACAATAAACTCTACATCCTTAATACCCTGGTTGTACATGAAGTTTACAGCATTGCTTCCGCCACCTCCCACGCCAATCACTTTAATGATTGACTTATGGTGACTGGGAATATCGAACTTGTAAAAATTGTTAGTTGACATAACTATTACAGTTTAAGTGGTGCAAATTTTAATGTTTTTATTTATTTTAATAATCTACTTTATCATCAATATCATCGATCAGAAGATTTTTTGTACGATCAATGATCTTCTTAAAAAACTTTCCGCCTTCTGTATCACGTCTTTCAAACTTATCATCCCTGGAAAGTTCCATATATTTATTTTCACGGTCATCCAGAGCTCTGAAGCCTGTAAGCACCAGCCCAACACCGGTCGCATACATCGGACTCTTGATGATTTCCATTTTGCTCTTGCCAAGGTGCTCATTAGGATAACCGATTCTTGCATCCATTCCAATCATATACTCAAACAATTGTTTGATGAACTGAAGCTGAGAACCGCCGCCCGTGATCACAATACCGCCGGCCAGTTTATTCTCATAACCGGAATGAATAATTTCAGAATGAACCATTTCTACGATCTCTTCCATTCTTGCCTGGATAATATGTGCAAGGTTCCTGATGGAAATTTCTTTTGGAGGCCTGTTCCTCAACCCGGGAATAGAAACGATTTCATTGGCGCTTGCTTCTTCTGCGATTGCCTTTCCGAATTTTATTTTGAGAAGCTCCGCCTGATTCTGCATTACATTGCAACCCTGCTTGATGTCCTGTGTAATAATATTTCCTCCGAATGGAATCACAGCCGTATGCCTGATAATACTGTCATGGAAAATAGCCACGTCTGTAGTACCGCCTCCGATATCTACCAGCACCACCCCTGCTTCTTTTTCTTCGTCACTCAAAGCGGCTATACTCGACGCCAATGGCTCAAGAATAAGATTCTCGATTTCAAGTCCTGCTCTTCTGATGCATCTGTTGATATTCTGAATAGCATTGGTATGCGCGGTGATCACATGGAAGTCTGCTTCCAGTCTCACACCCTGCATTCCTACAGGATCTTTTATCCCGCTTTCATAATCCACTGTATAATCCTGCGGCATCACGTGAATGATCTCGCTGCCAAAAGGCATCACGGTTTTATACATATCATTGGTCAGCCTGTTTACATCTTCGACAGTAATTTCTCCTTCCGTAGTGCTTCTTGTAATACTGCCATGATGCATGGAACTTTTGATATGCTGTCCGGCTATCCCGACATTGACTACGCGAATGTCAATGCCAGATTGATCACCAGCTTCCTTGATGGCTTTTTGAATTGCCTCCACGGTAAGACTGATGTTGGTAACCATACCACGGATAACCCCCTCGGAAACGGCTTTACCCATACCAAGGATTTCAAGTTTACCGTATTCATTTTGACGGCCTACTATAGCACAAATCTTTGTTGTACCAATATCGAGACCTACGACAATTTTTTCTTTTTGCATATCGTTAAAAAATATTATTCACAAATAATTTGATCTTTATATTCAAGATTGACTCTTTTATATTTATTAAATCCTTTTAGCTGAAGTATTTTTTTATAATAGATCTTAAACTTGCTGAACTTATCTTCAAGCTCTTCCGGTTTACCGAATTCCACAACTTCATTCCCTACCTGTGTATATATATCCAGCTTTCCGTCATTCTTATATTTTACTTCTGCAATCTGCGCTTTTAAAAATGCATCGTCCTCGATAATGGACATCATCTTTAAAAATGATTTTCCGGCATCACTTTTTAAATAAGCCGAATCCAGTAATTTATTTACATAATCGCCAGTGATAATCATCACTCTCGGAGTAAATTTTTCAGTAAGAGGAAGTAGTTTTCCGTCTCGGGTAATATATGCCTGCAATCCGTCATTATGAATAATCCGCGCTACCGGCCTGCATTGCACTACTTCAACTATTAAATTCCCTTTATAATCTTTGTAGACCTCTGCGTCTTCCACAAAGCGATGAACCTTCACACGCTTCTCCAGCATTTTTAAATTTACTTCATCGAAATCTTTTCCATTTACACTATCAGATGCATTCAGGTTTATAAGATTCACTACATCAACTTCATCTAAAAAATAATTACCGTATTCATCTTTTATATTCACCACTATCTTGCTGATCCTCTTTTCTGAAGTTTTCTTTTCTACAAAGCCTATCAGGCCGAAAGTAAAAATGAGACTTCCTGCAACTAAAATATTAAGCTTTGAAAAAATGCTCTTAAGCATATTGTTTTAAAAGTAAATTTTTAATTGGCAATATAAACTGATCAATATCTCCTGCACCCATCGTCACAATAATGTCTGTTTCTGTATTTCCTACTTCCTTTAATAAATCTTTCTTAGTGACAACTTTTTTATCATTCAGATTTACCTTTTCTAAAACAAGTTCTGAAGTGATTCCCGGAATCGGCAATTCTCTTGCAGGGTAAATATCCATGAGCAAAAGTTTATCGCCCAGACTCAGGCTTTTTGCAAAGCCATCCAAAAAATCTCTCGTCCTGGTATAAAGATGGGGCTGAAAAATTACCGTCAGCCTTTTTCCTTTATACAATGCTTTTACAGAAGTAAGAAAGGCCTCTATCTCCGTCGGGTGATGCGCGTAATCATCTATGTAAATGATCTTATCCGCCTTCACTATATATTCAAATCTTCTCTTCACTCCCTTAAAATCCCCCAGCGCCTTTTTTATTTTTTCTGAAGAAATGCCAAGCTTCGCTCCTACCGCCATTGCTGCCAACGCATTTTCAATATTATGGTACCCGGGTACTGAAAGTCTTAATTCTTTAATATCTATTCCCGGACCTTTTGCATCACAAACAAAATCTCCATTATCTATCCTGATGTTAGACGCAGTAAACTCTCCTGCTTTCGTACCAAAACTATTTTTATTTACTTTAATAGTAGCATCTATATCACTGCCCACATTGTCCCTGTAAAACAAATGTCCTGATGGCTTGATCTGTTTCACAAAATCATTGAAGGTCTTTTTAAAATCATTGCTGTCAGCATAAATATCCAGATGATCGGGATCCATAGCCGTGATCACTGCAATATCAGGTGATAACCTTAAGAAAGACCTGTCATATTCATCTGCTTCCACCACTACCATTGATTCCGAAGCTTTATTTTTATTCAGCAACAAGTTTGTATTATAATTCACCGTGATCCCTCCGAGAAATGCTGCACAATCCAGGCCTGCCGATTTTACCATATGTGCTATCATAGACGAAGTGGTGGTCTTCCCATGAGTACCTGCGATGGCAATGGTATACATTTCTTTGGTGATCATTCCCAATACTTCAGATCTTTTTCTGATCTCGAAATTATGCTGCTTATAAAAATTCAGTTCTGTATGATCAGAAGGAATAGCGGGTGTCAGCACTACCAAAGTCTCTTCCTTCACTTTAAATTCATCACTTATTTTATTGATGTCATCTTCAAAATGAATTTTTATCCCTTCTTTCATCAGTTCATCGGTAAGAGCCGTAGCGCTGCGATCGTATCCTGCTACTTTGTAACCATTGGTATTAAACCACCTGGCCAAAGCGCTCATTCCGATACCACCGATACCGAGGAAATAGATCTTATTTTTCTTACCTAAATTCATTCTTAGTCATTGATCATTGGTCATTAAAATTAATGACCAATGACTATTTTTCTTTTCTATATTCTTTAATTATACTCATTACCTCATTCGCAATTGTTTTAGCAGCTTCCGGTTTCCCCAGCTTTTTTATATTCGCTGCGAAAATATTTTGCTTCTGCTCATCCTTCATCAGTTTTAATGCTGCAGGAACCAATACCTGGATAGCTGCTTCATCTTTGATCATCTGTGCGGCATCTGCATTTACCAGCGCCATCGCATTTTTTGTCTGATGATCTTCTGCCACATTTGGGGAAGGCACAAACACTGCAGGCTTGCCTACCAGGCATAACTCTGATATTGCCAGAGCGCCTGCCCTTGAAATAACTACATCTGCCGCGGCATATGCCAGATCCATCTTGTAAATAAAATCAAAAACCTTTATGCCTTTATTTCCTGTTTTAGCGGCAATATCTTTTGCGGTTTCATGATACAGTTTTCCTGTCTGCCATATCAACTGCACATTATTATCAATAAGCATCTGAAGCTTATCTGCTATGCTATGGTTAATTGTTCTCGCTCCTAAACTTCCGCCAATCACCAATATGGTTTTTTTAGCGGGATCCAGTTCAAAGAACTTAAAGGCCTCATCTCTTTTATTTTTATAATCCAGAATATCTTTTCTTACCGGATTACCTGTATTGATTAATTTCTCGACGGGAAAAAATGCTGACATATTATCATACGCTACACATATCTTCTTCGCCTTTTTAGCAAGCAATTTGTTTGTGACGCCTGCATAGGAATTTTGTTCCTGGATAAGCGTAGGAATATTTAAGGAGTTGGCCGCATACAGCAATGGCCAGCTCGCGTAACCACCCACTCCTACTGCGATATCAGGTTTAAATCCTTTCAATATTCTTTTTGCTTTTATCACGCTTGAAATCACTTTGAATGGAAACATCAGGTTGCTTATGCTTAAACTTCTCTGAAGTCCACTGATCGGCAATCCTTCTATTTTATATCCTGCCGCCGGAACCTTTTGTATTTCCATTCTATTTTCCGCACCGACAAAAAGTATCTCGATATTGCTATCCAATTCTTTTAAAGTATTGGCTATCGCAATAGCAGGATAAATGTGTCCACCTGTTCCCCCACCACTAATTATCACTCGGTACGGGCTCTTTTCTTGGCGCATTTTTATTTTCGTTAATATTGGTTTCTGAAATATCTCCTCTGCTCACACTTAAAATTATTCCCAAAGTTAAACCGGTGAACAGCAATGAAGTTCCTCCCATACTTATCAAAGGAAGCGGCTGACCTGTAACCGGACCTAAGCCGACTGCCACACCCATATTGATCATGGCCTGAATCACTAAACTGAAACTCAAACCGGCTGCGAGCAAACCACCGAATGCACGATCCGTTCTTGCAGCGATCAATAAGCCTCTATACAATAATGCCAGGTATAAAAGCAGGATGACAATCCCGCCGATCATACCATACTCTTCTATTAAAAAAGCATAAATAAAATCTGAATAAGCATGAGGAATAAAATCTCCATGCGCACTTTGTCCGGGGCCATTTCCTGTAATTCCTCCTGAAGCAATGGCTATATAACCCAACTCAAGCTGATCAGGGATAGGAGCATTGGGATCCCACATAGCAGTCCAGAATGAAGTTATCCTGGAAACAACAGTCGGCAATCTTGACCCCAAAGCAAGTCCTATGGTCACAAATAATAATCCAACAATTACCAGTACTGAAATGAATTTTATGGGTACTCTTCCGATGAACATGATCAACAAGCAAGTTGCGAACAACAACACAGATGTTGACAGGTTGGAAAGCGCAATGATTCCACAAATAAAACCGCTCCACAATACAACCGGAATAAACGATTCTTTAAAATCATCAATATTTGCCTGGCGTTTTGCAAGCATTGCTGCCAGGTTGGCAATCAATGCAAGTTTTGCAAAATCGCTTGGCTGAAAAGACTGATTGATAATAGGAATCATCAACCATCTTCCTCTTCCATCATTAATATCAGCGCCGAAAAAGAAAGTAAATAAAAGCAATGGAATAGAAATCCATAATGCGAGCTTACTTATCCCGGCATAATACTTATAGTCTATTCTATGGGCAAACCACATGAAGACCAGTCCTGCGATGACCAGTACCGAATGCTTAATTAAATAGTATTCAGTATTACCATCCATTTTATTATAAGCAAGTGAGCCGACAGCGCTGTATACGCCGGCAATACTCACCAGAGATAATAAAAATATTATTGCCCAGATTACGGGATCACCTTTAACATTATTTTGAATCCAAGCTTTCATATATTAGTCTTGAGTATTGAGTTCTGAGTATTGATAACTCGCAACATTTATTTTACCTTTTCTTTTTGAACTTTTAAATTCTTAACTGTTGTTTTAAACTGTTCGCCCCGATCTTCATAATTTTTAAAAAGATCAAAGCTTGCACATGCAGGAGAAAGAAGCACAATGTAACCTTCCTTTGCTTCCTCGTATGCCTTGGTTACTGCATCATTGATATTATCAGTATCAATAATCTTTGCTACTTTTTTATCAAAGGCTTTTAACAGCTTTGTGTTATCTTTGCCCATACAAACCAATGTTTTCACTTTTTCTTTCACCAAAGATTCAATTGCTGTATAATCATTTCCTTTATCTATGCCTCCTGCTATCCAGATAATAGGATCTTTATAACTATCCAGTGCATACCATACCGAATCGACATTAGTAGCTTTGGAGTCGTTTATAAATCTTACGCCGTTTACTATTCCTGCTTCTTCCAGTCTGTGTGAGGCATTTTTGAAATTCTTCATAGCGTCCACAAACTTCTTTTCATTCTGATTCAATACTGCCGCTGCCAGCACTGACGCCATCGTATTGATCATATTATGCTTACCCTGTATAGGAAGACTTTCTGCTTCTATAGAAAATTCCTTTTTCAAATCCTTCAGGCTGACATTGATTTTATCATTTATCAGGAAAGCGCCGTTGTCAACTTTGCTTTTGATAGAGATATTCAATGTCTTCGGAGCAACTTTCTTTTTGCTTAATTCTTTCGCTATTACTTCATCGTCTGCATAGCAGATAAAATAGTCCGATGAAGTCATATTTTGTATTATCCTGAATTTGGAATTGATATAATTCTGAAATTCATAATTATACCTGTCCAGGTGATCTGGAGTAATGTTTAACAATACGGCTACGTCTGCTTTGAACTTATACATATCATCAAGCTGAAAACTGCTAAGCTCCAGTACAAACCAATCGTATTTATCTTCTATCACCTGCTTTGCAAGACTGTCACCCACATTACCGGCCAAACCAACATTCATTCCCAATTCCTTCAGCAAATGATAAGTCAACAATGTCGTGGTTGTCTTTCCATTACTTCCGGTGATCGCTACAAACTTTGCTTTACTGTATATGGCGGCAAATTCAATCTCTGAAATCACTTCTGTTCCCTTAGTTTTTAGCTGCTGGATCAAAGGGGTTTTTTCCGGGATACCCGGACTTTTTACTACCAGATTTCCATTCAGAATTAAGCTTTCATTATGCGAGCCTTCTTCAAATTGTATTTTCTCAGCAGTTAATATCTGTCTGTATTTTTCTTTTATCTCTCCTTTATCGGAAACAAAAACTTCATATCCTTTTGCTTTCCCAAGCAATGCTGCACCTACTCCGCTTTCGCCGGCACCAAGGATGATTAGTTTCTGTTTACCCATTTCTTATTTTAGTTTTGAGTGATGCGTGCAGAGTGCTGAGAATTAAATCTCATAACTCTGCACTCTTTACTCTGCACGTAATTATCTCAATTTTAACGTTGCCAGCGTCAACAATGCCAGCAGTAATCCTACTATAAAAAACCGGATCACAATTTTCGATTCATGAAATCCGCCTTTCTGGTAATGGTGATGCAAAGGTGACATTCTGAATATTCTCTTTCCCTCTCCAAACTTCTTTTTGGTGTACTTAAAGTATGCTACCTGCATCATAACCGATAAATTCTCTACAAGGAATACCCCGCATAAAATTGGGATTAACAATTCCTTCCTGATAGAAAGCGCTAACACTGCGATCACTCCGCCTATACATAAGCTTCCTGTATCTCCCATGAATACCTGCGCCGGAAATGAATTATACCAAAGGAATCCAATACATGCGCCCACAAGCGCTGCACTGAAAATCATCAGCTCGCCGCTATTGGGTATGTACATGAGATTTAAGTAATCTGCAAATATTTTATTACCCGACACATAAGCAAAGATTCCAAGCGTGAGAACTATAATAGCAGATGTTCCCGCCGCCAATCCGTCAATACCATCGGTAATATTTGCGCCATTAGACACTGCCGTTACAATGAATATCACTATGAGCACATATGCGATCCATGTAAAATCTCCCATGAAACTGAAAACCTCATCATAATCCAATTCATTATTTTTAAAGAACGGTATCGTAGTCTTGGCAGATTTTTCATCTACATAATGAATGCCTGCTTTAAGATCATCCTGGTCTGCAGTAACAGGCTCTGCGTAATTTCTAACCACTACGCTTTGATTAAAATACAATACCATACCAACGACCAAACCTAAACCTACCTGCCCTACTATTTTAAATCTTCCATGCAGACCTTCTTTATTCTTTTTAAATACTTTGATATAATCATCTAGAAAACCAATGAACCCCATCCACATGGTTGAGATCATTAAAAGGATGATGTAAATATTATCTATTTTACAAAACAGAAGAGTTGGAATAAGGATGCAGGCGATAATAATTACTCCCCCCATAGTTGGTGTACCTTTCTTTTCCATTTGTCCCTGCAAACCAAGATCTCTTACACTTTCACCGATCTGTTTTACCCGGAGGTATTTTATTACCTGCTTTCCGAAGATAAGGGCAATAAGAAGTGAAGTGATCATAGCCATTCCTGCACGGAACGAAATGTAGCGGAATACGCCTGCCCCTACAAAATCAAATTGCTTATCTAAAAACTCAAAGAGGTAATAAAACATCGTTTCTTAATTTAGATTATGTATGTTCAATTTTACTTTGCATTTACTTTTCTGCTGCTCCATATAATGAAGCGAGTTAATAATTTCATTCAGCTGATCTACGCATTCATCCGCACAGCAATTTTTAAAATATTTCATCTGGAGCATTTTAAGCCAGAACCTCGCTTCGATGGCTTCCTTGGAGGCCATGGCAATCTTCTGCATATAATCCTGCTTGCTGATAGCAGCCAGCGTCCCTTCCACATTTTTTCTGATGTTGGTAGAACTGTTTAAAAGTTTTTCAGACAACTCAAATTCATTTTTCTTCAGGAGAAGAATATAAAGCTCAAGAATGTTTAGAGAAAACTGAAAAGTTTTGTCAACGATCGGATTGTTTTTCTTAACAAATAATTTGTTTCTTCTCATGCGTTTTTATTTTTGAAGAATCTGAAAAATTTCTTTTACAATTTGTTTATCATCAAAAGGGTGCTTCACCCCTTTAATTTCCTGGTAAGTCTCATGGCCTTTGCCAGCAATGAGCAGAATGTCTTTGGGATTTGCCAAGGCACATGCTGTTCTGATCGCTTCTTTTCTGTCTATAATGGTCAATACCTTCTTCATATCGGAAATACTGATCCCTTTTTGCATATCCTGAATGATCATCTCCGGCGCTTCATTTCTTGGATTGTCGGAAGTAAGTATTACTTTATCGCTGTTTTTACAGGCTATGTCAGCCATGACAGGTCTTTTTGTAGCATCTCTGTTTCCACCACAGCCTACTACGGTTATTAATTTTTCATTTCCCTGCCTGAGATCATTGATCGTATCCAGTACATTTTTTAATGCATCGGGTGTGTGAGCATAATCTATGATTGCCGTGATCTTTGTTTCAGAAAGTATCTGATCAAACCTTCCTCTTGCCGAAGACAAATTGGAAAGCTGACGCAATACTTCTTCTTTTTCTTCTTCCAGCAAAACTGCTGTGGCATAAACGCTTAATAAATTATATGCATTGAAACTTCCAATGAGTTTAAACCATACATCCTTGTTATCAATTTCCAGTTCGAGTCCATGGAAAGTATTGGCTTTTATTTTAGCTTTAAAATCTGCCATGGACTTCAACGCGAAAGTATATTTATGTGCTTTCGTATTCTGCAACATCACGTTTCCTCTTTTGTCATCCACATTTACCAAAGCAAATGCAGAAGAAGGAAGCATATCAAAAAATCCTTTTTTAGCTTTGATGTATTCTTCAAAAGTCCCATGATAATCCAAATGATCATGAGTGATATTGGAAAAGATTGCTCCTGAAAAATTCAGACCTGCAATTCTGTGCTGCACTACTGAATGTGAACTTACTTCCATAAAGCAATGGGAACATCCGGAGTCTACCATTTTCCTCAACAACTCATTTAGTTTAACAGCATCCGGAGTAGTATGAGTGGAAGGAATAATTTCTTCGTTGATTTTATTTTCCACCGTAGACAACATACCGGTATTGTATCCTAAGCTTCTGAATAGTGCATGCAATAAGGTAACTGTCGTAGTCTTTCCGTTAGTACCTGTAACGCCTACCAGTTTCAATTCCTGCGATGGGTTATTGTAAAAATTAGACGCAAGAATTCCCAATGCATGATTACTGTTACTCACTTTAACGTAAGTAACTTTGCTATTCAGCACAGCAGGCATTACTTCACACACTATAGCTATGGCGCCCTTTGTTATAGCTGTATCAATATACTGATGTCCGTCTGCCTGAGTACCTTTGGTAGCCACAAAGAGACTACCAGGCTTTACGGCTCTTGAATCAAATTCAATAGAATTGATTTCAAGCTCTGTGCTCCCGGCAACAGTAACTAGTGATACTTTATATAATATGTCTTTTAACAGACTCATTGGCTCACTATTAAATTTACCTGCATTCCTTTGCTGATGATGGTCCCTGCAGGAATTGATTGAGATTCTACTCTTCCCACGCCGCCACATTTCACACGCAATCCCATATTTTCCAGAATATATAATGCATCTCTTAATTTCAAACCTGTTACATCCGGCATCTGATCTTTTTTCATTTCCAGCTTATTCCACATAATGGCACGGTTCACAGGATTAGCTCTCACCCATTCTTCATCCTCTGCTTTTAAATGATTGGAGATAGACATTTCATTACAGATAAATTGCAAATCCTCATAAAATCCCCCTTTGATCACAGGAAATGCTTCCTGATTTCCCACAGCGCTTAATAATGGTTTGTGCATATCCAGGTCTCTGGCATAAATTTTATCTGCAATTTCTTTAAATACCGGGGCAGCCACATCACTTCCATACAATTTGAAACCTTTAGGATTATCGATCACTACAATGCAGCTGTATTTTGGATTATCGGCAGGAAAATATCCTGCGAAAGAAGTATAATAAGTCTGAGTATATTTCTTATTGATAATCCGCTGTGCCGTTCCTGTTTTGCCGGCTATTTTATAAATTGTATTATTGATATTTTTTGCCGTACCTCTTTCCACTACACCTTCCAGCATTTTTTTCACTTTGGAAAGCGTTGCATCCGAACAGATTTTTTCTCTTAATACTTTCGTTTCAAACTTTTCAATTGTCTGATCAGCCATTTTGATCTCTTTCACAATGATGGGCTGAATAACTTTTCCATTATTGGCGATACCATTGTAAAATGTCAATGTATGAATAGGAGCCAGTTTCAGTTCATAGCCAATAGACATCCACGGGAGAGAAATTCCGCTCCAGGATCTGTCGGTAGTTTTTTTAATATAAGGTATAGCTTCACCTTTTAACTGAAAGTCTATCCTGTCTGCAAGCCCCATGCTGATGATATAATCCACAAACTTTTGCTGATTAAGATGGAAATGCTCATACACTTTTCTGGAAACTCCGATATTGGAAGACTTTTCAAACGCCTCCTGCATGGTGATTTTCCCATATCCTTCAGGTTTTGCATCTGTCATTATCTTGTCATAAAATTCATAAGTCCCCCTTCCTGTTTCTACCGAGTCTGTCAATTGCATATTTGAATCTTCAAATAGAGCAATCATGCTGGCCAGTTTGAAAGTAGATCCAGGTTCTGTTAAACCTTCATTTCCTACTGCGTAATTATATATCTCCGTATATTCTCCGGAAGGAAGTTTTCCTAAATTGGCCATTGCCTTAATTTCTCCCGTAGCAACTTCCATTAAAATCACACAGCCTTTATCTGCATCATGCTCCATCAGGTGCCGCATTAAAGAAGACTCTGCCACATCCTGAAGGTTGATATCAATTGTGGTCTGGATGTCCACTCCCTGCTTGGGTCTTATCTCTGAATCATCATGTATGGGCATCCACTCTCTACCTGCTATTCTTCTGAACAATGCTTCGCCATCACGGCCAGCCAGATGCTCATTGAAGCTTTTCTCAAGTCCTACTCCCTGATTGTCTTCATTGATAAACCCGATGGTACGCATGGCCAGGTAAGAGAATGGGCGGAACCTTTTTTCAACTTTTTCAAAAATTACCCCTCCCTTATTTCTTCCCTCCCGGAAGATTGGCCACTTCTCCATCATTTTTTTGGTTTGAAAATCTACCATTGCTTTATTGAGAGTGATATACCTTTTATTGGAGGACCTGGCAAGGTTGATTCTTATTTTATAATCCTCTGCAGATCTGTCTTTGAAATAGGCAGACAGGAGCATGGAAAGCGAGTCTATACCTTTCTGATATTTTTCTTTTTCCACCCTGGAAGGGTCCATGGCGATTTTGTAGAAAGGGAGAGAGGTTGCCAGAAGGCTTCCGTTATCGGAGTAGATGTTTCCGCGGGTAGCTTTTACCACCCGATACTGCATGATATTTTCTTGAGCGAGTTTTCTCCACTTCTCTCCGTCTACCACCTGCACTTTTATCAACTTCATGACAATGGCAAGGCTAAACAGAAAGACAGCCAGGAACGCGAGCCTGGCACGGAGAACAATCGATTTTTTAATATTCACCTTCTTTTATAATAATTTTCATTGGAGGTGTTAAACTTTCTTCTAATCCTATTGGTACAACTTTTTTTGCTACTTCAGAAGCCTTGCTTGCAAACATAAGCTCGGCTCTTTTTGTGGTATAGTCTGCTCTTATATTTTCAACCTCCACTTTCATTTTATTGATTCTTCGTACTGTTCTTTCGGCGTAATGTGTATTTCCTATGTAAAAGATCAAAATGGCTGCAATAAAAAGTACCCTGGGTATATACTTTACCGGAATACCTTCTTCAAAAAGCTTATCAATCCGCAGCCGGCTTTCTACTGCCGTAAAGATGCTGCTCTTTGATTCTTCTTTCTGGTTTTTAACTGAATTGACTGCCATTTTTATTTACGATTTACGAGTGACGATTTAGGAATATGCAATTAAAATACATCACTTATAGTTTTATAGTTTCTCTGCAATACGCAACTTTGCGCTTCTTGCTCTCGGGTTTTTTTCCAGCTCTTCTTCGGTCGCTTCAATCGGCTTCTTACTTACAGCTTCAAAAGGCTTTTCAAAATTTCCATATATATCTTTTTCCAATTCCCCATAAAACTTCCCCTTCGCGATATAATTTTTAACCAGTCTGTCTTCAAGTGAATGGTAAGACATTACTACCAGTCTGCCTCCCTTCTTTATTACTTTGCCTGTCTGCTCTAAAAATTCTTCCAGCACTTTCAATTCTTCATTTACTTCAATCCGCAAGGCCTGAAAAACCTGTGCGTAATATTTATTTTCTTTCCCCCTGGGTGCAATTTGCCTTAATACATTCCTTAGCTCTTCTGTTCTGGTGATCTTTCTGTTTACACGCTCTTTTACAATTAACTGAGCTGCTGTTTTGGCATTTTTAATTTCACCATACATGCCGAAAATTTTATGGAGCTCTGCTTCAGAATACTGGTTGATAACATCTTTTGCTGATTTATCGGCCCCTCTATCCATTCTCATATCCAGTTCCGCGTCAAACCTGGTAGAAAATCCTCTCTCTGCTGAATCAATCTGATGAGAAGAAATCCCAAGGTCTGCCAATATCCCATCCACCTCTGTAATGCCTTCTCCCTTTAAATACCTTTTCAGAAATCTGAAATTACCATCAATAAATGTGAAAGAACTATTTTGTATCTCCACTGCATTTTTTCTTGCGTCTTCATCCTGATCAAATGCTATTAACCTTCCTCCCTTTAAATATTTTAAAATTTCTTTCGAATGTCCACCTCCCCCAAATGTCACGTCTACATATATTCCGTTTGGCTTTATGGCTAATCCCTCGATGCATTCTTTAAGTAAGACTGGTACATGATATTCCATAATTATGAATGTTGAATTTTGAATTTTGAATGATCGCTTTCGTTTAATTCAGCATTCATAATTCATCATTCAGCATTTTTATTATCTCCCAGGTATTTCTCTGCCAGCTTTGAAAACTCCTTCTGATCGCTGATCAGGAAGTTGTTATACAAATCAGGATTCCAGATTTCTATCCTGTTTCCCATTCCCACTACTATAGCATCCTTTTCCAGTTGTGCATGCTTGAGCATTGGCTTGGGCACCAGGAATCTTCCGTTGTTGTCCAGCTCCGCTTCTGTATTGCCTCTGAAAAAATTTCTCTGAAAATTTCTGAATTCTTCATTGAACTCATTCAATCCCGAAACTTTAGAAAATACCTTTTGCCATTCAATCTGAGGGTAAAGCACCAAGCATGGCTCAAACCCGCGGGTAATGACAATAGTGTTCCCATTACCCTCGGGAAGGTTAGCCTTTATGCGAGAAGGAAGAACAATTCGACCTTTTGCATCCAGTTTACACTCATACTCACTTGAAAAATAAGCCATTCAGGCGCTTTTTAGCCCAGAAACAAAAATATAAACAAAAAATCAAAAATCAACCACTTTTTCCCACTTTTTACCACTTTTGTCCTATTTTACAGGAAAACTTATCCACAGGTTACATAATTGGGTAGAAAGTTAGAAGGTTAGAAGAATGTAAGGTTGAAAGGATCTGTTTAAGAAGGGCTCACTTTGGGCTTATTAATTACCAGTCCCCGATGAAAAAAACTCAGCAGAAATCAATTTTTAAAATATTATTTATCTTTATCTTATGAAAACTGCTTTTTTATATTTCTTTTTTCTCTTTGTCTTGTTCATTAATAGCGGATGCAAAAAGGATGAGCAGAAACTGACTGAAATGCTATACGGAAAATGGATAACCGCAAAAGCTGGCAATGGTATTTTTGGATGGAATGACCAACATATTTATAAATTCTCGCGTCCTAATCACTGCACGTATTCATTCGAAAGCGCAGACGGATATTCCACTTATACAAGCGGTCCATTAACATTCGATATTCAAGGTGAGGAACTGTTCATATATTCACAGAACGGAAATTTATATGGAAACAAATCCCAAACAATACAAAAACTCACTCCAAATTAATATTGGAAGGGCATGACTTTAAGCGTTATTAATCCGTGTCATATCCTGTAGATTATAACATAACTAATAAGGTTTACTAAAAGTCTATGGCTTAAGCCGACCATAAATTCAACGGGTGATATCCAATCATTTATTTACATTCGCAGCTCTTTAATAAAATTTTCTCACGCGGAATATTTTTTTCTCCAGATCCAGCAGTAAGCTCTCTGATAAAAAAGACATTTACATTTTCCAATTCAGCATACTTTCTGCAAAAGTATACCGCCAGATTTTTCAGAAGCTTTTCATCATGCAGGCTATAAGCATTGTAGAAATAGCTTTTCCATCTCTTGCTTTGGTATTCCGAAGAAGGTTCAAAAGGTTTATTCCAGGCTATTTCTTTTTGATCACTCAGTAAATTTATTTTTTCGTCGTTTATTGTTTTACCCACGATTATCATCCATCCATCTTCACTTGAAGGGACAGGCGCAAACATTCCCCAGCGTTGTTGTATCTGAAATACCTGGGCTACTATATTTGCCCGGATGGGAAAAATTTTTTCAAATCTTTTAAAGTCCAGAGAGCGAACATTCCAGCATAAAACATATATGATTAATGTTAACGACGCATATTCCAGCGACTTAAATTTCCTGATACTGATTACAAAGAAATTACTTCGGCTGTCGATCTTATTCCAAAACCCAGACGGAATAAAAAGCAACCAACCCGCAAGACATACATAGGAAAAAATTCCCAGTTCAAAAACAAATAATGCTGCCAGGTGGAATAAAATGAAAGCGGCCACCACAAGCATTTTCACAAACTTAATTCTGCGGAGAAATAACAGGGCCAGCGGACCGATCAATTCCAATAAAAAAATAAACCTGGAAATAAACTCAAGTAAGCCTGGATAATCCACAAGAAATTTAAACGAAGGATTTACCAGTCTGTCAAAGTTAAGTGCATAGTACATCGCTGTCCCTTCAGAAACCCAAACCGAAATATCTTTTAACAAGGCAGAAAAAAAATAAACGCAAAAGAATTGCAGAATGAGAGCAACTGTGCTGAAAGAAAAATATTCATTTGCATAATTTTTTTTGTTCCACTTTTCATCAAGAGAAAATTTGGCGCCGAGCGGAAGAAAGACCGACCAGAATAAAAATAAATGCAGAAGCTTATCGCCTGAATTTAAAATATAAGGATTTCTGTTATGCAGCGATATCAGCAATAGCCATGAAATAAGCGTTACCCACCTGGTTTTGAATCCTAACAGGAGAAACAAAGCAAATATTATCCCTGCAAAAAAAAGCAACAATGAAAATGCGGAAGAATCTGTCAAAAAATATAAAGACCAGTTTAATTTCAATATCCAGATACGGTCAGTTAATAATTGAGAAGGCAATACTCCCTCATTGGTATAAAACGCAGAAAAATTCTGAAAACGAACAAGGTAATCAGATAAGACAATCAAGCCAATAACCATCCTGAAGAGCGCTAAAGAACGCAAGTCTATCTCAAAGGGATTGTAGAAATGAAATTTTCCGAATAAGTTCAAAAAATATATTTATTGTCAGAATAAGATTATGAATTCTCTGAAAAAATCAACGAAATCATTCAATCATTCTTATCAGCGGTCTTTTTCCTCTTCTCCTGCGAAAGATTATTAATAAGTTCCGCCAATAGACCTGTCCAGCCTGTCTGATGTGATGCGCCTGCACCTCTTCCGTTATCACCATGAAAATATTCGTAGAATAATATATGATCTTTAAAGTGAGGGTCTGTTTGTATTTTATCCTGATAACCGAATACCGGACGCCTGCCATGGTCGCTTCTGAAAAGGGAGAGCAATCTTTTGGATAATCCGTCTGCAATTTCCTGCAAACTTAAAAATTTACCCGAACCGGTAGGATATTCTATTTTAAAATCATCGCCATAGTAACTGTAAAATTCTCTCAGCGATTCAATGATCATAAAATTTACCGGAAACCATATAGGGCCGCGCCAGTTTGAATTACCACCAAATAAAGAAGAGGTAGATTCGCCCGGCTGGTAATTAACGGAAAAAATATTTCCGTTAAAGTGAAATCTGTAAGGATGGTCTTTATGATATTTAGACAAAGCCCTTACGCCATAGTCAGATAAAAATTCTTCTTCGTCGAGCATACGCTCCAGAATTTTTTTCATTCTGTGTCCGCGCAAAAGGGAAAGCAAACGCGTTTCTCCTTTCCCTGCATCATACCATCTTGAAATAAGACTGGCAAGATCAGGACGATTTTGTATCACCCACTCACATCTTCTTTTAAATTCAGGAAGTCTGTTAATAAGATCGGGGTGCAAAGTTTCTACTGCAAACAAGGGAATCAATCCTACCATGGATCTTACCTTCATATAATATTTTTGTCCGGAAGGAAGCAGCAACACATCGTAGAAAAATTTATCTTCTTCGTCCCAAAGTGAAATGCCATCGCCCCCTATATTGACAGAAGCGCCGGCAATAAATAAAAAGTGTTCGAAAAACTTAGAAGCTGTATCCTGGTAAGCAGGATTCTGCAAGGAAAGTTCACAGGATATTCTCAGCATATTCAGCGAGTACATCGCCATCCAGCTGGTACCGTCTGATTGCTCAATCGTTCCGCCGGTAGGTAAAGGCTGGCTCCTGTCAAATATTCCTATATTATCCAGCCCAAGAAATCCTCCTTCAAAAATATTGTTACCGCCATGATCTTTCTGATTAACCCACCAGGTAAAGTTCATAAGGAGCTTATGAAAAACCCTTTCCAGAAAAAGAGTATCGCCTTTACCGTTATTTAAATTTTTATCTATTTCATAAACTTTCCAGGTAGCCCAGGCATGCACCGGTGGATTCACATCATTAAAGTTCCATTCGTATGCAGGAATTTGCCCGTTGGGATGCATATAATATTCGCGCACCATGATAATCAACTGCCTTTTGGCAAAATCAGGATCAATACGTGCAATCGGTATGCAATGAAAAGCGAGATCCCACGCGGCATACCATGGATACTCCCACTTATCCGGCATGGAAATGATATTAGAATTATTTAAATGTTTCCAGTGAGCGTTCCTTCCTTTTTTTCTTTCAGCAGGAGGTGGAACCTGTCCGGGATCACCATCCAGCCACTGAGCAATGTTGAAATAATAAAATTGCTTACTCCACATCATCCCTGCATATGCCTGTCTCTGGATTTTTTTAAGCTCTTCATCCTTCACACATTTCTGTACATCAGCGTAAAAATCATCTGCATCTTTCATGCGCGCAGAAAAGATTTTATTAAACTCATGAAAAGGATTTGCCAGTCGCTGATTGGAAAGCCGGAGTTTAATGCAAACACTGTCTCCTCCTTCTACGGTCATTTTATACCAGCCTGCTGCTTTTGTTCCCTCCATGTTTGGATTAACAGCTTCGGTTATTCCATCCACTACAAAATCATTGATCCCATCTTTACAATAAGGCGTAGAATTTTCTACGTCGTAAAGTTTTTTATAATTGGTTTCATTCTCACAAAATAATAGAGTGGGAGATTTTTCAAAATACAATCTGTATTCGCCAAATTCCTGATGGTCTATCTCAATGCACTTTTTATTATTGGAAAACATTCTGGGTTCATAACACTCAACACCGGTTTTCCATGTATTGCGAAACCAGATAGTAGGCAGTATATGAAGGGGAGCAGGATCTATTCCTCTGTTATAGGCAGTAATTTTAATAAGGATGTCTTCAACATCTGCCTTGGCATACTCTACAAAAACATCAAAGTACCTGTCATCATCAAAAATCTTGGTGTCAATAATTTCAAACTCAGCATCGTACTTGCTTCTTCTTTTGTTTTCATCTCTCAGCCATACATAAGGAAACTCTGCATGAGGATATTTGTAAAGCATTTTCATGTAAGAATGTGTAGGCGTACTATCCAGGTAATAGTACATTTCTTTCACATCTTCTCCGTGGTTTCCCTCATTGCCAGCCAGGCCATATAATCTTTCCTTCAGTATATTGTCCTTTTCATTCCATAACCCCAAAGCAAAACACAATATTGATTTATTGTCTGAAATACCTGCAATTCCTTCTTCGCCCCAACGATAGGCCTTGCTTCTTGCCATATCATGCGTAATAAAATTCCATGCGGAGCCATCCGGACTATAATCTTCCCGTACCGTACCCCATTGTCTTTCTGTCAGGTAGGGCCCCCATTTTTTCCAGGGGTTGTTCTCTTTAGCAATTTTTAACCTCTCACGCTCTGCAATTTTTTTCGCCATTATTTCTGAATCTTATATTGATATAAATCAAAAAATGGATTTTTGTTAGAAAGATAAGGTTTTTTTAACAAATGTACCGTGGCAAATTGGATAAATGAAGGGTAATAATGCTGTTTTAAACAAGCAGGCGTATACAGGGTTGATTTAAAAAGCACTTATGGAATCAGGAATCATTGTCATCATGCTCGCAGCATAATATTTGTGGGCAAAGCAACAGCCAGAAGAAAAAAAAGGGATTGGTAAAAGCGGGAATGACGAATCTTATATGGAATAGTTACCTCACCTCATATCTTTCATAACCCACCATATAGGTTTTTGGAGGATATTCTCTTAGCAATTCCCGTACTATTTTGCCATCCTTCTCATATTCCCTGAATGATTTGTAGAGCTCAAAAGTCTTTACATCCACTATGATCTCGCAAATTTCTTTCTGGGGAATCACAAGGTATTCATTGGCAGTAGCAGTGTCTTTTCTGATGATAGCATTTTTAGAGGTAACAAATACCGTATGCTTTACATTTTCAATTCCTCCTTCCACGACTACTCTTATTCTGTTTTCATGTTCTTTATCCAGATAATTAATCAACTGAAGAGAATCACCTTTTACTATATAAAGGCTTACTTTAGGGGCACAACCTTCATTGCATTTTTTATTTTTCTTTTGGGCGAATCCGACAAAGGAGAGCGAAAGGAATAACAACAAGGCTATAAGTCTCATAATACTTACATTATTAAAAGGACAGATATCAAATTTAATAAAATTAATTTGTATTACTATTTGAAAGCGCTACCAGCTCAAAGCTATTCTGCAAATCCTCGCTGTAAATTAAATTATACATAAAATAACCCTTTCGGTTTTCATCGAAAAATACCGGGCTATGAGCTTCAGATTTACAAGGTTTGTCTAATAGCAATTTCCCATTCATGTCATATACATACAGAATTTTCGCATCATAATCTTTTACCAGAACAAATTGTTTGCTGGATGAAAATTCCTGGTAAAAAACACCCGTATTTGCCGACAGCTTGTCAACCTGAAATTTCTGTACTTTTTTATTGTCATAAAGAGTAATTTTTCCCTCTGCTCTTTTTGCAAAAATAAAAGCAGCGCCTTTGGCGTCTGACACAAGCTCAAAATCATTGAGCGCCTGTCTCTCGATTTTCCCTTTAAGGTTTACTTTTATCAATTCATTTTTTTCAGTGACAACATTTATAACCGTATTTTCAAAATCATTTCCTTTTTCCACCACAGCCCCATCTGATAAACGGACTCCCAGGTTTAATGGAAAGCCGGGATAAGGCGCGCCTTTACGATTATATACATGCACCTGACCATTTTTCTGAATTGCCAGAATCATATCTTTATTTTCGACACGAAGGTGTTTTACCCTGTCGCATAATTCTCCGTTTAATTTTTTAGGATTCCATCCCTCCAGTATCTCTCCTTTTAAACTATAGAAATATATATCGCCGTTCTGATCATTGACAACGATACGATAATCTCCTGTATTGCTATAATCCACAACAGAAATATTTCTGATATAAGAACCTTCGGCAAGAGAAAGAGGAAAGCCTGTGTGAAAATTACCTTTTGCATCCATGGCATAGATTTTATTCTTGGCAGCAAACACATAGTCAGGCGCCTTGTCTTTTCTTATGTCTATAGTGTATACTGTATTCAGAATAGAATATTTAAAATCTTTTTTCCATTTCGCTGTAAGCCCTTCATTAATTAGATAAAGATTAAATGCCTGATCCTGAAATATGAGATCTTTTCCGGAAGACTTATTTTCTACCAGGTAGAAATACGGGAAGACTTTATCGGTTATTACAATATCTTTCGCTTCTGTTTCTTCAGCCACATCAGAAGAAGTTAATAACACATGTGTCAAAATAGAAGGTTGCAGATGGGAAAACTGAACTCCTGCAAAATCTATTTTACCGCTCCAGGCCAAATCTTTCAGCCATCCATTTTTAGGCAGGGATTTTACCTGAGCAAAAATTCCCACATTAAATTCTGTGATAGCTTCTTCCAGAATTCCTGTCATCTTCAATGTTTTTCCCCAAACATTTTCTCCTTCAATATCAATGATAAGATTTTTTATACTTTCCTTACTTTTTCCAAACACTACATAATCATCAATAACCGCAAAATAAGAAACGGGAAAACCAGAAAAATTCCTCCCGAATAATTTTCGCGGAAACTCTTCGATATTCATTTGCCTGATCTTTGTTCCTTTTACCAGTTCAGTATCCGGTTTATCTTTTTTTACCGAGGATGCCAGCGTTACAATTTTACCCAGGTGCAAAAACAAGCGGTCAGGATCAGGAGCATGAATGAATACCAGTTTTTCTGAAGTGGCAGAGTCTGAACCAAGACTGCACACACCTGCTTCTTTTCCCATATCTCCATACAGGTCACTTAAATCTATATTATACTCCACATGTGCACTTTCAATTTCAGTGATAAGATCAGGATCATTTTTCGCCCAGTAATCCTTCAGGCCTTTACCTATCAGAACCGGTTTATCAAAACCGTAGTAGTATACCCAGCTGGTATTATTGGGAATATAATTCCTCATTAGAAAAGGCTGCGCCTGTTGATTTTTAAAAATCTCAATAAAGTCATTTGGTTTTGCCTGTGTAAAGCCATTCAAAAGCAAAGATTTATCACTTAAATTCATTTCCAGCATAGCCTGATCCGCGAAAGAAGTAACCGAAACGAATTCTTTTAAAGGCCTGAAACTAAAATGGCTAAATGACTGAGGAAGCCTGGAATACTTTATATGAAGCGTGATTTTTCCATTTATAAGTTTCTGACTTTTTACTTCTTCTCTCTTCCAGAAAGCTCTGCTGTTTTTTGCCACAATATTCCTGATTACATCATCAATTAATATTTCTGTAAAGCTTCCTATAAATAAGTTTTTATAAATGGTGTAACTGAACTTCTGTTTGGTTTTTAAAAATGTAAAAGAGTGTATAGTGATCTCATTATATTTTCTTTCTTCCTGGGTAACATCGCTCCTGTTCAAAATCTCCGACAGCGCATTTTTTATAAATCGTTCATCGCCTGACGCAGGCAGAGGAAAATAAAGTATGCAATCCAGAGAATCATGAGACGTTACATGAAGCGAAAAAATTAATTTTTTATTTTTATAAAACTCCTGCTTTTCGTCTTTGGGTAAAAGGGCGTCGAGCTGACTTACTCTGTTTTGAAAAACAGACATAAGTGAAAGCGTACTGAAATTTTTCCAGGATTTTTGAGATTTCAGTTCTGCAAATGCCTGGTCTAAAGGCGATGCTTCCAGTATGAGTAAGGTATTCTCGGGGATAATATTAAATGGATCTTCGTACTCACGGGATCTTGTATATTGGTAAATAAAAAAGGCAGCGCCGGCTATAGTTAAGAGGGCAGCAATCCAGATGGTTTTTTTCACTTTCTTTCTTTATAAAAATGTTGAATCAATAATAACAGGCTGAAAGAAACAATATATAGTATGAACCATATGCAGACTAACTTTACCTCTGCAAACTCAGGATACCATGAGGCAAAGGTAGGAAAATCCTGACCAGGATCTGGAATTTGAGAGAAAATTCTCATAGGTAAAAGAGATATCAATAAGGCTGCCGCTACCATTTCCCTTCTTATATCCCTGATCATTATCAGAATCCAGGTCATGATGAAAGGGAATCCCAGGAAAACAATCCTTGTCATATCCTCGCCGGCGACAATTCCGAATAGAAGATATGTCAGGGACATGATGGTTAAAAAATTCAACAGCTGATCAGATAAGTGCCTGCGCCTGTAATTAAGGATACCCAAATAAATGAAAGGCCCAAATGCCATACTGATGGCAACCAGCCACCGGATCAGTCGAAATGGATTGAGAAGGGTTTGCTTTATATAATAGAGCACTGTAATGACAGAGCTTTTTCCGGAATCCACAGAAGGAAACCAGAGATTGGCCATATACTTTATACCCACACATAATATTAAGCTTAGAAGAAGAGGGAAAACCGGAATCTTCCCGCTATCTGTATATTTATTATTTATCAGAGCAAACAAGAGGAAAACAACAAGCAGCGCAATAATGGATTCTTTTTGCAGGACTGCTACCGGACAAAGAAGCCAGAGCCATTTAAAATTTCTGCTTACGAAGATAAAGATGAATAAGGCCTGAATTAAATAGAGAGGAACATCTACAGTAGCAGGATCAAATATATTTAACCTGATGAGGCCTGTCCAGTGAAAGCACAGCCAGATAAGCCCGATCATTATAAGATAGAAGGGTATCTTTAATTTTTCCCATAACAAATAGATGCTTATCACTGCGGCTATCGAAAAAATAAGGTTGAAAATAAAAAACGCATCCAGGGCATTATCCACCGGCAACAAGGATGCAAACATGGGAACAAAAACTCTGGCGTTACAAGGGAAAATAACTTTATATTCAGAAGTCTGTCCATTAAAATAGTAATACATTTGCAGGTACTGGTTTCCATCACAAAGCTTGCAGGAAGAGTATGTGGTGACAGGCTGCTGATAATGATAAATAACAAAAACCGATAGTGTAAAAAGGGCTAAAAAAAATATGACTGCTATCCGGGCTTTTGTCATTATAGGATTTGATAATTTATGTAAATTTAAAAAAATAACCTTACAAGTACTGATGATTGCTGTGATTCAAAGAGTTTCCGAGGCATCTGTCACCATTAACGGCAAAGTGAAAAGCGCTATTGGCGCCGGTTTCCTTGTATTATTAGGCATTCACCAGGATGACGGAGATGAAGATACTGACTGGCTTGGAAAAAAGATAGCTGGCATGCGTATTATGGGAGACAGTGAAGGCAAAATGAATTTAGCGCTCAAAGATATCAATGGCGACATACTTCTGATCAGCCAGTTTACGCTTCATGCTAGCACTAAAAAGGGAAACCGTCCATCTTTTATTGAAGCGGCAAGACCCGAAAAAGCGATACCGTTGTATGAAACTTTTATTAAAATTCTGGAAACGGAACTGGGTAAAAAAATACATACGGGAGTGTTCGGAGCCGACATGAAAATAAAACTGATAAATGATGGCCCGGTGACGATTGTGATTGATTCGAAGAAGAAAGTCTAGTCCACGGTCGATAGTCCACAGTCCATGGAAGGGCAGTGTATATGTCTGGCCATTTTACCAATAAGTTGAACTGAGAAGATTAAAATCGAAATAAAGAGATACATTCAATATTAAGAACAAATGTGCCATGGACTGTGGACCGTGGACTATCGACCATCAACAATCAATCTAAATCATATACACGCATGACCATCCAGGAAGCACAGCAAACCGTTGATCAGTGGATCAAAACCAATGGAGTAAGGTATTTCAACGAACTTACCAATATGGCAATCCTCACAGAAGAAGTGGGAGAAGTAGCCAGGATCATCTCAAGAAAATACGGAGAACAATCCTTTAAAGAATCAGACAAAGAAAAAAATCTGGAAGAGGAATTAGCCGATGTACTTTTTGTTCTTATTTGTCTTGCCAACCAGACTGGGATAGATCTGACGGAAGCCATGAAAAAAAATCTGGAGAAAAAAACCAAACGCGATAAAGAGCGGCACCACAAAAATGATAAGTTAAAATAAAAATGAATTATAAATTTTATTTAAATCATTGCGTGATAATTACAGAAGACTAATTTTGCAGCACTTTTATTCAATCATAAATTTTTCAAGTAAACAATCAACGACATGAACAAAGCAGAATTAGTAGATGCGATCGCATCTGAAACTAAGCTTTCAAAAACCGATGCAAGAAAAGCATTGGATGGTTTTATCGATGCCGCCACTAAGGCGCTTAAAAAAGGCGACAGAGTTGCCCTGGTTGGCTTTGGTACTTTTGGTGTAACGAAGAGAGCCGCAAGAACCGGAAGAAATCCTCAGACGGGCAAAGCCATTCAGATCAAAGCTAAGAAAGTTGTAAAGTTCAAAGCAGGAATTGAGCTGGCCGGAAAAGTTGCTAAATAACAACGGGCTCATTACATAAAAATCGAGTAGGAAGATAGCCCTTATTGGGCTACCTGTACTCTCACACCACCGTACGTACCGGTCTGGTATACGGCGGTTTGTCAGAATAAAGTTGGTTGTCCATCAGTTTGCCAATAGTAATGAGAGAAGCCCTTGTAACCTTGCTTACCCCAATAACTTGAAGTAAGTGTCCTTGTCAGTATCGGGCTATGTGCCACTCTGCATGGCCCCCTGCTGCTGTTTCCCCATTGATATGCCTGAGACTTGGATATCCCTAATTTTATCAGGTTGGCAATCCTTGTTCTTATCCGTTTCCAGTTTCGCCATTTTATTATTCGTAGGCGCGTCCTTACCATCTGGTCAAG
>JAIERY010000071.1 GCA_019746425.1 Cytophagaceae bacterium | reverse complement strand
AGAATGGATTTCTGGAAGGGATATCAAAGTTTTCTGAATAGAACAGATAACCGTTAGCCTCTACAGAAATACCATAGTGAACTCCATGTGGAAGTACCACTACATATTTTCCTGTCGCAGAATTGGAATGGTAAGAAGCTACTTTTTCATGCGTATCATTATTGGTCAGTATAATATTTGCTTCTATAGGTTGTTTGGTTTCCTTATCGTAAATATTGCCCTTTAATACCAATACATTGGATGTCCCGTCTGGACGGTGCACAACATATAAATCTTTTTCCCCGTAACTGTCAGGTCTCCATGAAGAGAAATACCCTTTGGTCCCGTCTGCTGACCAGATAAAGAAAATATCATCGTCAGCAGTATTGATAGGATATCCCGCGTTTTCAGGGTTGCTCCAGTTTTTTGTGGAATCATCATATACCGTAGTGAAGATATCAAAACCTCCCATGGATCTGTGTCCTTTGGAGCTAAAGAATAAAGTTTTATTGTCAGGGTGGATATAAGGAGCGTCTTCATCATATTTACTATTGATTTTATCGCCCATATTTACAGGTGTTCCCCAGTTTCCGTTGGATTGTAATTTCATGCACCAGATATCTGTACCACCCAATCCGCCAGGCCTGTCGCTGGAAAAATAAATGGTCTTCTCGTCTGCAGATATTGTAGCGCTGGGTTCCCAACTCTCTGAATTAATTTCTTTGCCCATCAGTTCTGGCTTGGTCCAGGTCGTTCCCTTCAATGTGCTGATGTAAATATCTCCCAGTCCTTCTTCCGCTTTGTAGATAAATAATTTATGTCCGTCTGGTGAAAGCCCGATGCAGGCATCATGGTATTCGCTGTTCACAACAGGGCCCATATCTTCGGGAGCGCTCCATTTACCATCCTTTTTGTATGAGATGTAAATGTCTTCGAAGTAATGATCATCAGAAGGGTCTGTTTCCCCTCCTGTAGTATTATCTCTTCTTGAAGTAAAGATCAATACCTGCTCATCAGCAGAAACAATCGGAACGTATTCGGGATATTGTGTATTGATCTCAGGACCCATGTTGTCAATTACAAAGTCAAGAGAATCGGCAACGAGTTCTTTTCCCACTTTACACATTTCAATATATCTGTCCACATCATACTTTTCAGGTCTTAATTTACTTTGATAATGTCTTTCTTTGGGAAGGAACTGACCGCTGTCTTTATGTAATTGAAAATACCTGATGGCTTCATCAAAGTTGTGATTTAAATGATTGGCATGTGCTATATAAAGGTTAATGTCTGGATCTTTGTATCCAAGCTTTTTTGCTTTTTCGAAATACGATACAGACCTTGACTTTGCAAAGGTCATAAAATAACATATGCCTGCACGAAAGCTATATACTGCATCGTTCGGAACCAGCGAGTCAAGTTTTACATACAAGGGCAGGGCAGAAAGATATTCATCTACCTTATAAAATTGCTTTGCATCATGCTCCAGTTTTTTTACTAGGTGATGATCCTGTGCATTGAGATTGATAATAAATGCGAAAGCAAACAGGGCCAGAAAGATTTGTTTTCTCATGTGTTGTTTAATTATAATTGATTAAGGTAAAGAGCGCTTGAATATGATCCCTTTATACTATAGTGAAAAAGCACTAGATTGACTGACTAGGGAATCGGAAAATTATAATGTTTAAACTTTTAAATATCAGATTCTTAATACCTGATTCCGGTAAATTAACAAAAGAGAATCAATATAAAAAACTACGTGACACCTTATCGGTATGAATTTTCTCTCCTGGTTAAGCTCTGGCGGAGAGCTTTGTAGCTTTAATTAAAGGGCTTTTACGGGAATAAACCTATTTGGTTTTGTAATAGAGCTTAGAAATAATAGGAATAGATGCCTCTGGTACCATTAGAGGATATGCCTTCTATATATATTCTTCCCTGTGCCTGTTCGAGCCGGCTTACCAATTCCTCAGGAGCGCTTATGATATGATTGTTTATGGAAAGAATAATAAATCCATCTGTAAGTCCAAGTCTTCTGATCAGTCCGTTTTTAATATTGGTAATACGCACTCCGCCGGCAACGCCAAGTTTATCTTTTTCCACTTTTGAAATTGCTTCAAGGTCTGCTCCCAGTTTTTCAGAAGTAAAAGTTTCCCGTTTAAGGGTAGTAGTAGTGCCTTCCCGGTTGGTAAGTGTAATGGTTTGTTCAGATATTTTCTCTCCTCTTTTATAGGTGACTTTTATTTTATCTCCCGGATTAAAATAACTCAGGTATTCATCAAATGCGCTGCGGCTATTGATAGTTGCATCATTAAGTTTAAAAATGACATCGCCTTTTTTTAAACCGATTTTATCTGCCGCTCCTTCTGCCTGTATATAGGTAGCAGCGACTCCTGAAAATTCTTTCAGGTCAAACTGCTTGGCTATACTGGCATTGATATCCGACACATCGGCTCCGAAAAATGCCTTTTGTACTTCACCGTATTTTATAAGGTCCTTTACTATTTTGCTGACTATATCTGCCGGCACTGCAAAGCCATAACCCGTATAGCTCCCCGTCTGAGATAATATAGCGGTGTTTATTCCTATAAGTTCTCCTTTGGTGTTTACCAATGCGCCGCCGCTGTTACCCGGATTAATGGCAGCATCGGTTTGTATGAAAGATTCCAACGGAAATTGGCTGTTTACAACATTAATGTGTCTGCCTTTGGCACTGACAATACCGGCCGTTACAGTGGAAGTAAGATTAAACGGATTACCTACAGCAAGTACCCACTCCCCAACTTTAACATTGGCAGAACTTCCGAAGCGCACTGCAGGCAGATCCTGTCCTTCAATTTTCAGCACTGCTAAATCTGAAGAGGGGTCTTTCCCTATAAGCCTGGCGGCATAACTTTTCTTTTCATGCACTACTTCTATTTTCTCAGCCTGATCAATTACATGGCTGTTGGTTATGATATAACCATCCGCACTGTAAATTACTCCCGAGCCTGAGCTGATAGACTGGCCTCCTCTTCCATTAAAATACCAGTCAAACCAGTCGTATTGATTGTATCTGGAGCTAACGGTAGTAATGTACACCACAGAAGGAGTTGCCAGCGCGGAAGCTCCTACAAAGTCTTCGCTTAATTTAGTAGTATTAATATGATGATTGGAAGTAAAACCAACGGGAGCGGCACTGTTGGAATAATAAACAGTTTCTTTATTAGGGAAAAGAACATTGTAAATATAAGCGCCGGATAAACCGGAGATAACAGAAGTAATAATGAAGAGGATGGTCTTTTTCATAAGAAAGTTAACTTAGGTTATGATTCTATGTTTGCAAAAATGATGCATCTCTGTCAAAAACGGAAATTTTTTCAGTTTTTGCTTTTTTGTAAAAGCTCTTGTTAATTTATTAACTTTAGGAAATTTATGGGAATAAGAGCTGTATTAAGTAAACCCTTCGCTTCTGTCGTGTTAAACCGTCAGAAAAGCTGGTCATCCCAGGCCGGTAAAACTCAGCTCGGTACTTTTAAATATTTAATAGAGACTGCCAAAAATACAGTATTTGGTAGGGATCATGATTTTGGCAGCATTAAGAACTATGAGGATTTTAAAAAGAGGGTACCGGTAAGAGATTATGAAGCGCTTTCACCATATATTAAAAGAGTGGTTGGCGGAGAAGATAATGTATTGTGGAAAGGGAAGCCGGTTTATTTTGCAAAAACTTCCGGTACTACTTCAGGAGTAAAATATATACCTATATCTGAAGAATCTATTCCTTATCATATCAGCGGAGCACGTGATGCCTTGTTGAATTATGTGCATGAAACAGGTAAGTCACTTTTTCTCGATGGTAAATTAATTTTTCTTTCCGGTAGCCCGGAAATGGAAAAGAAGAATGGAATATATATTGGGAGGCTCAGCGGTATTGTCAATCATCATGTACCAGGTTATTTAAGAACCAATCAGAAGCCTTCTTATGAAACCAACTGCATGGAAGACTGGGAAGCGAAGCTGGAGAAAATTATTGACGAGACCATTCATGAAAAGATGACACTGATCTCAGGCATTCCTCCGTGGGTGCAGATGTATTTCGACAGGATTATGGAAAGAACTGGTAAAAAGATTAAAGATGTTTTTCCTGACTTTTCAGTTTTTGTATACGGGGGAGTGAACTTTGAACCATACCGGGCAAGACTGTTTGATTCTATAGGCAGGAAGGTAGATTCCATTGAGACCTATCCGGCTTCAGAAGGATTCATAGCTTTTCAGGATTCACAAAAGGAAGAAGGATTGCTGATGCTTTTAAATAGTGGTATCTTTTATGAATTTATTCCTGCTGATGAATATTTTAATGAGAACCCGAGAAGACTTTGTATTGAAGAAGTAGAGTTAGGGGTGAACTACGCGCTCGTTATGAACACCAATGCCGGACTTTGGGGATATTCTATAGGAGATACAGTGAAGTTTGTTTCTAAAAATCCTTACAGAGTGTTGGTTACAGGAAGAATCAAACATTTTATCTCCGCTTTCGGAGAGCATGTGATTGGGGAAGAAGTAGAAAAAGCAATGAAAGCTGCACTGCTGAAACATTCCGAAACTGACCTCATTGAATTTACGGTGGCGCCTCAGGTAACACCTGCCTCAGGTTTACCTTATCACGAATGGTTTATTGAATTTAATAATTCCCCCGGCAATCTTCAGGCATTTGAAAAAGACCTGGACGATGCACTGGTAAAGCTCAACGTATATTATGATGATCTTATCACAGGAAATATTTTAAAAACTTTAAAAGTAATACCTTTAAAGAAAGACGCCTTCCGGGATTATATGAAATCTTTGGGTAAACTGGGTGGACAAAATAAAGTGCCGCGCTTATCCAATGATAGAAAGATTGCAGATGAACTTATGAAGTTCAAATTATGAATTATAAATTGTTATGAGTGCTGAGTGCAGAGTACGGAGGATTCCCTCTGCACTCAGCACTCAACACTCATTACTTCTCATCATGACTAATAAAAGAAAACGCCATATCGCCATCCTCGGTTCTACCGGTTCTATAGGAACTCAGGCCCTGGATGTCATCAGAAGTAACCGGGATAAATTTGAGGTAGAAGTTCTGACAGCACAGGACAATGCTGATTTGCTTATTAAACAGGCGATAGAGTTTCTTCCCAATTGCGTGGTGATTACCAATGAAAAACAATACGATAAAGTATTTTCTATTCTTGATCCGGTGGGAGTGAAGGTTTATTCAGGAGAAAAATCACTTGCTTCAGTAGTTCAGATGGAAACCATAGATATGGTGCTTACGGCCCTGATGGGCTATTCAGGTTTATTGCCTACCATAAAAGCAATTGAAGCAGGAAAGCACATCGCGTTGGCCAATAAAGAAACATTGGTTGTGGCAGGAGAACTCATTACCAAACTTGCCAATGAAAAACGGGTGTTTATCCTTCCGGTTGATTCAGAACATTCTGCTATTTTCCAATGCCTTTCAGGAGAAGAAGGAAATCCGGTAGAGAAAATAATTCTGACGGCTTCGGGCGGACCGTTCAGAGGGAAGAAGGCGGAGCAACTGAAATATGTTACCAAAGCCGATGCCTTGAAGCATCCCAATTGGAGCATGGGGGCAAAGATCACTATTGACTCAGCCTCTATGATGAATAAGGGACTGGAAGTAATTGAGGCGAAGTGGCTATTTAATTTAAATGCCTCACAGATTGAAGTGGTGATTCATCCTCAATCGATTATTCACTCTATGGTGCAATTCCTGGACGGTTCTATTAAAGCACAGTTAGGTCTGCCGGACATGAAATTGCCGATACAATATGCATTGGCCTTCCCAAAAAGACTTAAATCCGATTTTCCCAGAATGAACTTCAGGGATTTTAACTCGCTCACTTTTGAAGAACCAGACACAGAAACCTTCCGTAATCTGAAGCTGGCATATCATGCTATGGAGAAAGGAGGCAATGTTCCCTGTATTATGAATGCAGCCAATGAGATAGCCGTGCAAGAATTTTTAAATGATAACGTTAGCTTTCTGGAGATTCCCGAAATAATTGAAGAGTGCATGGTGAAAGTTCCGTTCATTGCAAAACCTTCTTATGAAGATTATGTAAAAACGGATAAAGAAACTCGTAAAATAGCCCAGGAAAGGCTAAAGCTATAAGGAAATCCCAGTTTAAATTGATATCTTTAGCATGGAATCACTGCTGGTGCATGTGATTATTATTAATTAATAAGTCGACGTCGAAAATTAATGGAAGTATTTGATATTTTAGTTAAAGTTGCCCAGTTGCTTCTGGGTCTTTCTATTCTAGTAGGAGTTCATGAGCTTGGTCACATGCTTGCGGCCAAGAAATTTGGTATGCGTGTTGAAAAATTCTCTATTGGGTTCCCTCCCAAAATTGCATCTATCATAAGAGGTGAAACAGAATATTCCATCGGAGCTATTCCGCTTGGAGGCTTTGTGAAAATTTCCGGTATGGTAGATGAATCTCTCGATACAAAAAATCTTGATAAAGAACCGCAGCCATGGGAGTTTCGTGCGAAGCCAGCCTGGCAAAGACTTATTGTAATGCTGGGAGGTATTATAGTAAATGTGTGTGTAGGAATTCTGATTTATATTTTTGTTACCTGGATCTATGGCGAGAAATATCTTCCGACTGCTGAAGTCAACAAAAGAGGTATTGTCGCTTATGAACTGGGCCAAAAGATCGGATTGAAAACCGGTGATAAAATAGTTGCAATCAACAGCAAGCCTTTTGATGATTTTGAAAGCACCTATAGTGAAACATTGTTGTCGGATAACAGCAGTTTTACAGTAGAAAGAGATGGGAAAACTATTCAGATCCCAGTCCCGAATGACTTGCTGGATCAGATCGCTTCTAAAAATGAAGGCAAGAGATTCATTGATGCTCTTACTCCATATGAAGTAGAAACTGTGAAAGAAGGAACAGGAGCAGCACAGGCGGGACTAAAGCCAGGCGATAAAATAAGGATGATTAATGGCGTGTCTACCGAGTACTTCCATCAGTTGCAACAGGAGTTACAGAAAAATAAAAATAAAGAAGTAGCGCTTACTCTAGATAGAAAAGGAACTATAATCACCACAAAAGGAAAAGTAAATGAAGAAGGATTGTTGGGATTCGGACCTAAATTTTTGCTTAAAGATTCCACAAGGCAATATTCTTTTTTTGCAGCGATCCCAAGGGGAACATATGTATCATTTAAAATTGTAGCTGATCAGATCAAAGCGTTAAGTAAAATTTTTAAAAGAGAACTTTCCGCATCTAATTCTCTGGGAAGCTTTTTAACAATAGGCAATGCATATGGCGGCACCTGGATCTGGGAAAGATTCTGGAAAATGACAGGTACACTTTCTATGATACTAGCCTTTATGAATCTTCTGCCTATACCTGCTCTGGATGGCGGTCACGTAATGTTTCTTACTTATGAAATGGTAACCAGAAGAAAACCATCTGATAAAGTGCTCGAGAATGCACAGAAAGTAGGAATGGTTCTGCTGCTGGTGCTTATGGTTTTCGCATTAGGTAATGATATTTATCGAAATATTTTAAGATAGAAAACACAGGTTATGAATAAGAAAATTGCATTAGTTCCTCTACTGCTTATTCTGATTGGCTTATCTTCTTTTTCTTTTGCCGGAACATTAGATTCAATCGGAGTAACAAAACTGAATGACAAACTTCACATCCGCTATCTGGTTTCGCCTGGAGAAACCATTTATGGTATTTCTACAAAATATGGAGTACCTGTTTCTGATTTGATGGAATTAAATCCGGAATTGGAAAATGGATTAAAAGTTGGACAGGTAATAAATATCCCTTATAACCCTGAGGCAATAAAGGCCGCCAAAAAAGACGATAATACCATCATACACAAAGTGCAGCCAGGAGAAACGTTCTACAGTCTTTCGAAAAAATATAATACTTCAGTAGGCGACCTGATGAAAATGAATAACATGGAGCTGAAGGCCGGACAGGAAATTGTGGTAGGGTACAAAAACCAGCAGAAGACGGACAGTGCCAAAACAGTAGTAAACAATAATACCAACACGAATACTAATACTAATACCACCAACAACACAAATACTACTAATAATACAGTCACTAAAGTAGATCCTAAAAACAATAACAATACAAACACTAATACTAATGCAGCAGAAGTAAATAAGGGAACAGAAGATGCTAATAAGGGAATAGAATTGTATCCTTATGATCCTACAAAAAAGCAGGTATTGATTATTCCTTTTGACCCTTATTTATATTTTTCAGATGCAGATGATGAGATTGCTGCCAGATCCAATCTTCACAGAACTAAAGTAAGGCAGGTATTCAGAAAGCGTTTAAATGCATTATTAGATGTCCCTGGTTATGAAACCATCCATTTGCTCGGAGGGAAATCCAAAGATTCTTTAACTGATCTGAATAAAATTTATGGTTCTGTTACCTATAATTATCAGGGTGTGGTAGTAAGTCCTTATTACAAAGAACCTGTAACGGCTACTCCGGTTGAGGTAAAGAAAAATAAAACATGGCTTGAGCGTCAGAAAGAAAAAATTCAAAATCCAGGCGATGCCAAATACGATATACCTGCAGATCATGGCAGCTACTTTGGGGTACTGGTTAAAAATCCGGATTTCTTTACTTACTTCAATACCAAGTACAGTGTCGATTATTATATTTTCGTGAGCCAGTTTGAAGTGAAGACCAATTATGAAAATTGTCTTGACAGGGCTGCTTTAAATTATGAAAGAACATTTACTACGCACTTTACTATTTTTGACTCCACAGGAAAAGTAATTGCAGGCAATAAATTTAAAACTCATTACAATTCAAATTCAAATTATATCTATCAGATTGTAAGCGACAATATGGAGAAGATTGCTAACAGGATTATGGCAGAACTTCCGGCGCCAAACCAATAATGACCGCTGATTAGAGTGATTTATTTGATGACAATGATTAAAAAAAGGACTTCATTATTAAGTCCTTTTTTTTTAATGTTTTGTTGAGGTATCTGGGTAATTATTAAATCTGCGGTTTAATCGGTGGTTTCTTCTTCTATTTTCTCCTCTTCATTATTGTTTTCTTCCTCCTTGTTTTCCTCTTCTGTTTTTTCTTCCTCTTCTTTGGCGGGCTTTAATAATTCAAATTCCACTCTTCTGTTGATCCTGCGGTCGTCTTCTGTTTTTTCTTCTGCGACGATGGGTTTCTCACTGCCAAATCCTACCGCCTCAATTCGGCTCTCATCTATATATCCCTTTTCGACGATGTATTTTTTAATAGCATCTGCTCTCTTTTGGGAAAGCTCCAGGTTGGACAGCTGGTCTCCTTTAGAGTCTGTATGGCCGGATATTTTGCATTTAAATGTCGGATGATCTACCAGGAAGCTTACCACCTTGTCAAGGTCGGCATCCATTTCAGGAAGGATGTCCCATTTTCCCGGCTGAAATTCAAGGGTTTGAAACTTAAATTTATTGTATTTGATAGATGGAGCTTCTTTGTCAATAGTGGTATCTCCATCAAGGTGAAATTTTTCTTCAATTCTGAAAAAATCCTCTCCCTGAATTACAAGCAAATAATCATTGTTGTCGACGAGGTCAAATTCATAAGTGCCATCTTCGCGGATATATTTCGGGGCTACTTCAATGCCATTGCTCAAATCAATAATAGAAACAATGCCTTTGAATGTTTCCCCGGTAATTGAGTCTTTTAAAGAGCCTTTTAATTTGGTATTAGCCAGGGGCTGGGCTTCCATCGGAAGAGGGAAAGAAAATAAATCAAGATTGTGAATGGTGGAATCTTCCGAACGTGCATAAAATAAATCTTTCGATTTGGAATCGATGGTGAAATAATATTCATCACCCTTTCCATTTACGAGCGGACCAATATTTTTAGGTTCCTGCCAGAATCCACCCTTAGTATTGAATACAGATTTATAGATATCAAATGTTCTGTATAGAAAATCCAATGTATCAAGATCTCCGAAGCTCAGCAACTGTCCATTTGAACTGAAGTAAAATACTTTATGTGCAGGGTGATAAAAAGGGCTTACTTCATTGGCACGTGTGTTGATGACCGGCCCCATGTTCTGAGCAGGCGCCCATCCGTTTTCTGTCTTATAGCTATACCAGATGTCGGATAAACCGAAGCCTCCGATTCTGTCGGATGCAAAGAACAGAGTATCTTCATTATGAGAGAGCGTAGGTTGTGATTCCCATGAGGTGGTGTTTACATTAGGCCCCAGATTTACAGGTACAGACCAGACACTGTCATCCTGCATATGAGATACATAAATATCGCATGCTCCCATGCAATCACGGCAGTCAAACTGATAATCGGCTACACGGCATCTTGCAAAGTATAAAGTTTTTCCATCGCGACTCATGCAGGCAGAGCCCTCATTGCAGCCAGAGTTAATTACATTGGAGAAGGGAAGCGCCTCATCCCAGAAGCCGTCATAGTTTTTTGAATAATATAATTCTTCGTTCTCTCTGTAGGAAAGCTTCGTGGCAGTGATTTCTTTTTTTCTTTTTGTGAAAATAAGAATATCCCCCTGTACATGCATGGTTGGTCCGTAGTCAGGGAATCTTTTATCATTTACCAATTCTCCCATGTTCAGGAGTACACTGTGCGGAGGACGAAGCGTATCAATGTTTTTACGGTACTCTACAAGTTCATAATAATATTCCAGTGGTACATAATTGCTTGCCTTGTCGGTATCCAAAGTGTCATAATGTTGAAGGATTTTTTTGATTTCCTTACCGCGGTGATGTTTCAGTACCAGTCTGAATAAAGCCTTGGATTTTTCTTTCTGTCCGTAAAGTTCATAAAGCTGACCAAGCCTCCATATCATGTTGGTGTTTCGGTAGAAATTCTGGATACCAAAATTTTTCACATATTCTTCCAGAACAGGCAACAGCTTCTGAAGGTCTTTTTTTTCTTCATGTTTTCTAATAAGCTGAATCTGTTCCTCGTTGTAGTAAAAGGATTTATTCAGATTTTTAAATGGAAACTGATATTCTGACGTTTTAACAGGAGTGGTGTCAAACTGGACGGCTTTAGCAGTATATTTTTTACCTTTTTTTTGCGCAAAGGTATTTTCCTGGATTCCGATACCTAAAACCAAAAAAAATATCAAAAGGCAGGATTTACTCTTCATTTACTACTAAAACCTTAATATCAAGGCCATTATTGTATGGTAAAAAAATAAACTAATAGCAATTTACATCTTAAAGGGCAGAAAAATCAACAATCCGGGGAAATTATTGGCATAAGCGTTGCAAAACTATAAGATGTGGGATATAGTATTTATTTTAGCCCCCGCAAAAGGCAACAAAAGTGTCAAATTGGCATTATATAAAGGGAACAATTTTTTATGACTAATAACGAAGAGGCAAAAAGCATCAAACCCAACAAATATATTACACGTTTTCTGGAAAGTGATTCGGGGGAAATGATACCGCTTCTCTCCGAAGAGGAAGAGCATATCATGAATAACCAGCTTGTCCCTGATCAGCTTCCGATTTTGCCTGTACGAAATACCGTTCTTTTTCCCGGGGTAGTAATTCCTATTACAGTCAGCAGGCAGAAATCAATACGCCTTGTAAAAAAAGCTCACAAAGGTGAAAAGATCATCGGAGTAGTTGCTCAGGATAATGCCGATAAAGAAGATCCGGGAATCAATGATATCTTTAAGATAGGTACGATAGCCAGAATATTGCGAATGCTTATCCTTCCTGATGGAAATATTACGATCATCATTCAGGGGCAGAAGCGTTTTCAGATTGCAGAGCTTATACAGGAAGAGCCATTTATGACTGCCAAAGTAAATGTGATCAATGAAAATTTTCCTGATAAGAAAAAGAAAGAGGTTAAGGCTCTTGTTCAGTCACTGAAAGAATCTGCTGCAAAAATTTTAAAACTTAATCCTGAAATTCCTCAGGATGCGCAGATGGCAATTAATAACATCGAAAGTCCTGGTTTTCTTACACACTTCCTTTCCTCTAATATCAATGCTGAGGTAAAAGAGAAACAGAAACTGCTGGAAATGAATGACGGGATACAGCGTGCAACCAAGCTTCTGGAATTTATGCTGAAGGATATTCAGATGCTGGAGCTGAAGCAGGAAATTCAAAGTAAGGTTCATTCAGATCTGGATCAGCAGCAGAGAGATTTTTATTTGAGGCAGCAGATAAGAGTACTGCAGGATGAATTGGGAGGGGAGGGAAGCGATCAGGAAATAGAAAAACTGAAACTTAAAGCAAAAGATAAAAGATGGTCTGAGCCGGTTGCAAGGCATTTTTTCAAAGAGCTTGAAAGGCTGGAGCGCATGAATACAATGGCCTCAGAATATCCTGTATATCTTAATTATGTAGAATTTCTCGTAGATCTTCCGTGGAATGATTTTACCAAAGATAATTTCAACTTAAACAGGGCTAAAAAAATATTAGATACAGATCACTTTGGCCTGGAAAAAGTAAAAGAAAGAATTTTAGAATACCTGGCGGTTCTCAAATTAAGAAATAACTTAAAGGCTCCTATACTTTGCCTGTATGGGCCTCCCGGAGTTGGAAAAACTTCCCTGGGTAAATCCATTTCCAAGGCATTGGGGAGAAAATATGTAAGAATGTCTTTAGGTGGTGTACGAGATGAAGCAGAAATCCGCGGCCACCGTAAAACATATGTTGGAGCAATGCCGGGAAGAATTATTCAGAATTTAAAAAGGGTGCATAGTTCTAATCCGGTTTTTATCCTGGATGAGATAGACAAGATCGGTTCGGATTTCCGGGGGGATCCTTCTTCGGCTTTGCTGGAGGTATTGGATCCGGAGCAGAATAATACTTTTGTAGATAATTACCTGGAAGTGGAATACGATCTTTCCAAAATATTATTTATTGCTACTGCCAATTCCCTGGATACCATTCATCCGGCGCTCAGAGACAGAATGGAGATTATCGAAATCAATGGATATACTACTGAAGAAAAAGTGCAGATCGCCAAAAGACATTTGATCCCAAAGCAGTTGGAAGATCACGGTCTTACAGAAGAGAATGTCGAGTTTGGAACGGACACGCTTTTAAAAATTATAGAAGATTATACCCGTGAATCAGGAGTGAGAAATCTTGAAAGGAAAGTAGGAAATGTAGTGAGAAGAATTGCGCGTTCTGTAGCCATGGAAGAACCATATAGCAAAAATATTACGCCGAAAGATGTGGTAAAGATTCTGGGTGCGGAAGAGTTTGATAAAGAAATGTATCAGCACAATGAAATGGCAGGAGTAGTAACCGGACTTGCATGGACGCAATTCGGAGGGGAAATATTATTTATTGAATCAAGTCTTAGCCGTGGAAAAGGCAAGCTTACATTATCAGGTCAATTGGGTGAGGTAATGAAAGAATCTGCTGTTGCAGCACTTTCTTATCTGAAAGCCAATGCTCCCTCTCTGAATATTAATCATAAAGTATTTGATGAGTTTGATCTGCATGTACATGTGCCGGCCGGCGCCGTTCCCAAAGACGGACCTTCAGCGGGCATTACAATGTTTACTTCTCTTGCTTCCATATACACGCAAAGAAAAGTAAGGGAGAAGCTTGCGATGACAGGAGAAATTACGTTGAGAGGAAAAGTGCTTCCGGTGGGCGGTATTAAAGAAAAAATTCTCGCTGCCAGGCGTGCGGGTGTTAAAGAGATTATTCTTCCTTCAAAAAATAAGAAAGACATAGAGGAAATTAAACCTGTTTACATCAAGGATTTGAAAATTCATTACGCAGACCATGTGGATGAAGTCGTGAATATTGCTTTGCTTGACAAAAAGGTAAAAAAGCCATTTGATCTTACCATTCTCCAGCATAAAGAGGAGAATAAAAAATAAATATCGATGTTGAGAAATTTTTTTTTACTTATTATCTTATTCAGGTTGAGTTCTGCAGCTGCACAGATCGGAGGAAAAAATTCCTTTGAGTTTGTAGATATGGCAGTCAATGCACATGCAGCTGGTATTGGAGGAGTAAATGTTTCAGTGAGAGATCAGGATGTGAATATGATCCTTCAAAATCCTGCACTATTGAATAATGATATGTTTAAAAATCTTTCTCTGAGCTACCTTCCTTTTTATGCAGGTGTAAAAGCCACTTCTGTTGTATATGGCCATGATTTTGGGAAAAACGGAAAGTATGCAGGAGGTTTACAATATTTTAATTACGGAGAAATAAAATATACTGATGAAACAGGAAATGATCTGGGTACATTTCAGCCTGCGGAATATGTATTTACTTTTTCTTCCGCCCATACCCTGAATTATTATACCCTCGGCGCTTCCTTTAAATTTGCCGGCGCCAATGTAGGCTCTTATTCTTCTTATGCCATCATGGGTGATTTTGGCGGTGTTTTTAAACATCCCAAAAGAGATTTTACTATAGGTTTGGTTGCCAAGAATATCGGAGGTGTTCTTAAAAAATTTACAGGAGAAGCTCCGGTCAGTCTGCCTTTTGATGTGCAGGTAGGCGCTACTTATAAGCTGGAGCATATGCCTTTAAGGTTTTCTCTCACTGCGCATCATCTTAATAAGTTTGACATAGTATATCTGGATCCTACCCAGAAAGGGGTTGTTGATCTGGAAGGAAATGAGATTAAGCCTAAGAAAACTTTTGCAGATAAACTGGCCAGGCATTTTGTATTGGGAGGGGAATTTATTCTGGGAAAAGGCTTCCATTTGAGGTTTGGATATAATTATTTAAGGAGAAAAGAGTTACGGCTTCAAACTAAATCGGGGGGTGCGGGTTTTTCCTTTGGCTTTATGATGAGGGTTAAATCCTTTGAAATCGGGTATACGAAGGCCTATTATCATGTGGCAGGTGGAGCAAATTACCTCACCATTACTACCAATTTCGGAAAATTAATAAGGAAAAAGAAACAATGAAATTAATTGACAATAAAGAATTTCTTACACCCAGGCAGATTGTAGAGGAACTTGATAAATATATTATCGGGCAGCATGATGCTAAAAGAAATGTAGCCATTGCCTTGCGGAACAGGTGGAGAAGAATGAGCTCCGGAGAAGAGATGAAGAAGGAGATAGTGCCTAACAATATTTTAATGATAGGTGCTACAGGTGTCGGTAAAACAGAGATAGCAAGAAGACTTGCCAAAGTAGCCAATGCCCCTTTTGCAAAAGTGGAAGCATCAAAGTTTACGGAAGTAGGTTATGTGGGAAGAGATGTGGAGAGTATGGTGCGTGATCTTGTAGAGCAATCGGTGAATATTGTGAAAGCCAGTAAGAAGGAAGAAGTACAAAATAAGGCAGTTCAGGTAGTGGAAGATATTATCCTTGATGCTTTAATTCCATCTGTTAAAAAAAGCTCCGGAACATTTTTCAGCGGGAGTTCAGGATCTGCTACATCAGATGAGGAAGTAGAGCTGAATGAGAAAACACGGGAAAAATTCCGCGATAAAATAAGAAGCGGCGAACTCGATGAAAGAAAAATTGAAATAAGTGTTCAGCAGAATTCCAATGGGGTAGGAGTGATAGGAGGAGGAATTGATGAAGTATCCATGATGAATATACAGGAGATGATCAGTGGGATGATGCCGAAAAAAAACAAAAAGAGAAAAGTAACCATAGCGGATGCGAAGAAAATCCTGATGGATGAAGAGACCAATAAGCTCATCGATATGGATGAAGTAAAAGAAGAAGCGATCCGCAAAGCAGAGAATACAGGGATTATTTTTATAGATGAGATCGATAAAATTGCAGGATCAAAGAAAGGGGGCGGTGGCCCTGATGTAAGCAGGGAGGGAGTGCAGAGGGATTTATTACCTATTGTGGAAGGCAGCTCTGTTAATACAAGGTATGGAGTAATCAATACCGATCATATTTTATTCATTGCTGCAGGCGCTTTTCATATTTCCAAACCTTCTGATCTTATACCTGAGTTGCAGGGAAGATTTCCTATCAGAGTGGAACTGAATAATCTTACCAAAGATGATTTTTACCAGATATTGAAAGCTCCTAAAAATGCACTCACCAAACAATATTCTGCACTGCTTCAGTCTGAAGGTGTTGAGTTGATATTTAATGATGATTCTTTGGAAAACATCGCAGAAATTGCCTTTGCAGTAAATGCTTCTGTAGAGAATATAGGCGCCAGACGATTGCATACTGTCATGAGTCATTTATTAAATGAAATTATGTTTGATGTTCCTGAAAAAATTGGCCCTAATGCCAGGATAGTAGTTACTAAAGAAATGGTAAGCGAACGACTTTCCTCTCTGGTAAAGAATCAGGATTTAAGCCAGTACATTCTATAATGATGAATTGTGAATGCTGAATTTTGAATTATATATAAAATTGTCCTCAACTTATTTTCAGTAAACATTTCGCCCATTTTTCGCATTTTTATATTAGAAGGGTGTATGCTTTACTATAATTCGTAAATCGTCACTCGTAAAATCGTCACTCATATGAAGCATTATATCATTACAGGTACCAGCAGGGGTTTAGGACATGCAATGGCTTTGGAATTACTGGAAGAAGGAAATTGCTGGGTAATTGGTATTTCAAGAAAGAATACTATCAGCCATCCAAACTACAAACACATTTCATTAGACCTTGCAGACATAGATAAATTAATTGCTTCACTGGATGAGATTTTCCCTTCTATACAGAGTTCCGACAAAATTGTGCTGATTAATAATGCGGCTGTGCTTGGACAAGTGGCGCACGTAGGAAATATTCCTAATAAAAAAATGCAGGAAGTATTGAATATTAATACTGTCGCACCGGCAATTTTAATGAATGAGTTTATTAAAAGATATTATAAGTGCAACACTTGCCAGAAGATGATAGTAAATGTAAGCTCCGGAGCAGGAAAAAAACCTGTGGATGGATGGTCTGCTTATTGCGCTTCGAAAGCAGCGCTGGATATGTTCTCCGGGGTAGTTTCTGTAGAAAAAAGAATGGATAAAAATAACATCCGTATTTTTTCCGTTTCCCCTGGGATCATTGATACAGAAATGCAGGATCAGATCAGGAAGGTTAACAAAGAGGATTTTTCAAGATTGAATGAGTTTATCGAATATAAAAAAGAAGGTATGCTTGTTTCCCCTCGTAAAGTGGCGAAGAAATACTTATATCTTATTGAAAATGAGACTAAGTTTGAAGATGTATTAGTTTCCGTCCGGGATTTTTAAAACGCATCAGAATACTTTTCATTCATAAATATTATCCACAATCATGTTTAAACTCTTATTAAAATAAGGCGGGAGAATTTTTTATTCAAAAAAAAATCTTAGTTTAGAGGATCTTTTTGATATCTTTTTGTAAGTCAGGCTGAGCGAAGTCGAAGATTTTTTTGGTTGATGACCGTCTTCGTCCTTCCTGCTTGCAGGAAGGACGCTCGGACTGACTTTATTTTCTGTGAGTTATTATAAATAACTCATTTTTTATTTCTAAGGTTTGAAGTCGGAAGAAATATTTATCAGGATTGCATCAGAAAGGCTTTAATATATTCATCCAGGTCCCCGTCCAGTATATTTTGAACATCACTTCTTTCCACGCCGGTTCTTAAATCCTTTACCAGTTTATATGGATGCAATACATAATTCCGTATCTGAGATCCAAAATCAATTCTTTTTTTAGTGCTCTCCAGGGTAGCCCTCGCTTCATTCTTTTTGTCTACTTCAATCTGGTATAATTTTGACTTCAGCATTTTTAATGCTTTATCCTTATTCTGTAATTGGGAACGTTCCTGCTGACATTCAATAATTAATCCGGAAGGTTTATGTTTTAATCTCACCGCGGTCTCTACTTTGTTTACATTCTGTCCTCCTGCACCGCCGGCCCTGAAAGTATCCCATTCGATATCTGCTGGATTGATTTCAATATTGATCGTGTCATCCACTACCGGATAAGCAAAAACCGAAGCGAAAGAAGTATGTCTTCTTCCTCCGGAATCAAAAGGCGAAATCCTTACCAGCCTGTGCACTCCGATTTCTGATTTGAGATATCCATAGGCAAAGTCTCCATCAATTTCAAGTGTGGCAGATTTTATACCTGCTGCTTCACCCGCCTGGTAGTATACTTCTCTCACTGTGTAGCCATGCTTTTCTCCCCACATAATATACATCCTCATCAACATGCCTGCCCAATCATTGCTCTCTGTTCCTCCGGCTCCTGGGTTTATTTCAATCATGGCGCTCAGCTGATCTTCTTCATTGCTGAGCATCTTTTTAAATTCCAGTTCTTCTAAAGCTTTGAATACTTTGTTGTATTCAGTATCCATTTCGTTTTCCTGAACGTCGCCTGCATCGTAGAACTCAAAAAGCGTGGCAAAGTCATTGTACTGACTTAAAAGATTTTCATAACTATCCGTCCAGACTTTTTGAGTTTTTATTTCTTTGAGAATTTTTTCCGCTTCTTTTGGTTTGTCCCAGAAACTGGCAGCTGTAGTTTTCCGCTCTTCTTCTTTTATAAATTCTTTTTTGTTGTCGTAGTCAAAGATACCTCCTTAAAGCTTCTACTCTTGCTTTTACTTCTTTGAATTGATCGGTGGTCATAATGTATGTGTTATATTGTAAATTTGATTTATTATATAGTGTTCCTGGACTGAATTAGAGGTTAGAAGCTGGAAGTTAGAAGTTAGAAAGCCTCTAACTTTCAGCTTCTAACCTCTAGCCTCTATTTCCCCTTCCAGATAATTTCTTCTGCATCTAATTCTTTTCCCATCATTCTTCCCAGTACAAATAAATAATCTGAAAGACGGTTGAGGTATTGAATAATCAAATCATCTACCTCAATATTTTCTCTCAATGCTATAGTATGCCTTTCCGCTCTTCTGCAAACACACCTAGCAATATGGCAAAATGAAACGGATGTATGTCCGCCTGGCAGAATAAAATTTTTCAATGGCGGCAGTGATTCTTCCATGCTATCAATTTCTTTTTCCAGCAGGGTAATATCGGATTCCGCTATATTTTGCTTTTTTAAACTTTCTTTTTCAGTGGCCAGAGAAGACCCTAGTGAAAAAAGTATGTTTTGTATGCCGTGTAAAAGGTCTTTCCTTTTCATGTTGACTTCCAGGTCTGCCAGTAAGCCTATGTAAGAATTTAATTCATCAATGGTACCATAGGCATGGAGTCTATCGTGTGATTTTGAAACGCGGGTACCTCCAAGCAGGGAAGTCTGGCCTTTGTCACCGGTTTTAGTATAGATTTTCATTTTACAAATGTACAACAATCCTGAAACCAGGCAATGTTGTTAAAACTCCTGAAATTGCTTTTCTGCAATTGCTTTTTCTGCTTCGTAAGTACTTATAAAACCGGAATACGCCGCTGGGTCAATCTCTTTAATTTTCAGCATGGTTTCATCTGCATAACTGGTGAGGTTAATTTTCAAAGCACTCAGGGCATATGCTTTAAGCAAGCCTACAGAATTAGGGTTTATCTGAGTGCCCTCCACAAGGATTTCATATGCTTTGTCGGTTTTATTTTGCTGACTATAAAAATCTGCTGTTCTGATATAGGCATTCTCATAAAAAGGTGTTTGCTTCAATGCCTCCAGGTAATATTTTTCCGCATCTTTTCCTGAAGTGGAAACTGCTATGAAATAAGGTCTGAAGTTTTCTTTGTCCTCATTCAGGTAAATATTATTGACTGCCTTTCTTAAAAGGTCATAATTTTTTTGAGTGTCAAGAATTCTGAGTGTATAAAAGTTTATAATTCCTTTGATGTATTTATTGTTAATTTGCTGCGGCAGCTGTTTCCTGATCTCTTCAGCTTCTTCCGGTTTGTTTTTCTTAATAAAGAAATCAATTAATTCTGTCTGTGCCAGTATTTTAAAATCTTCAGTAGAGAAATATTGAGGAAATAAAGCCAACACTTGTTCAGGAATATCATTTTTTCTGAAATGAAGGAAGTGATATTTTAAAGCGTTGTCCCAGTTTTTAACTTCAGATAATTCTTTGGTAGTATAAACAAGCATCATGTTTTTTGCAGCAAGCTGTATCTCTTTATCCGGAGTCTGCTGCAGCTTTTCCATAATGCTAAGTCCTTCGTCCCTATTTCCTGTCTCCAGCATTGCAATGGCGCTATTGAATTGCGTTTCTGCATCTAAAAGTGTCGTAGCATTTTTAAAATATTCTGCCGCGGCAGAATAGCCTTCATTCTGCATTGCCCATAACCCTAATATTTTATTGTAATATATGCCTGACTCAGGAATCACATTATGTGAAATGCTGCTCAATAATTTAATTGCTCCGTTTTTGTCGCCGGAATAATAAAGCTTCAGCGATTTTAAAAAAAGCAGGTTGTAATAATAATTCGTATTACTGTCTGTTTTCAGTACATAATCTATTTTTCTGATCACTTCATCGTCAGGGCTTTTAATTTTGTTGGTGGTATAATTATACAGGTATGCATATGCTTTGCCTGTCAGCAATGAATCATTGTAAAATGCGGGATTAAGTTTTTTAGATAATGTCTTTCCTTTCAGATTGGCAATTACTATTTCATTGTTCTGATAGGATATATAGTCGGGGTATTCATTTTTTTGTAAAATGCTATCGGCTTCACTGATAAAATTCTTTCTTCCCAGAAACCAGATAAGATTGGTGGCGCTTACTTCATTATTGTTTAAATATTTTTTTGCTTCATTGGCATGAAAAATTGTTGAGTCCCACATTCCTTTATAACCATATAAAATAGAAAGGTTATTATGGATGCGGCCATTGGCCGGGAGTGCCTGCAGGCCATCTCTTAAGGTAAACAAGGCCTTAAAATACCTGTCACTTTCTGCGTAGATGTTGGCAAGATTAATGCATGCAAAATCACTTGGGTTTCTTTCGATCAGTAACTTATAATATTTTACCGCTTCTTCACGCTTGTTTAATTTGTTAAGGGCAGAAGCCATAGAGTAAAAACCTCTCTGCGTATTCAGGCCAAATACCGCGCCTAACTCATATTCTCTGCTTGCCTGATTATAATCCTGTTCATAGTAATAAATATCTCCCAGGCAATTATAGTATCCTCCCTTGGCAACTTTTAAAGCATAATTTCCTGATTGCACCAGTAATGAAATGGTAATAAATATTCCCAAAGGCCTTACCATAAAAAATGGCATACGCCTTGGCTCGTATACCAGGTCATAAGCCGGAAGTTTTTTGTAAAATAATTCCCAGAAATTATATACCACATACAGAAAAAATACAAGCCCCATTCCCAGGTGGGAGTATAGAATTGCATATTCAAAAGTTTTGGTAAGTGCATCATTCCCGCTGTAAAAAGTATAAGCTATGGTTGTAGTAGAAATAATTGCAAGTGAAATATAAAGGAATGAGGCATAGCTTAGCTGGATAATAGTTTTAAACATAAATGCTCTTTTCTTTAGTCCCCATATCCCTGCTATTGCCGAAGCTATGTAAATGATGAATACATCTATAGAAATAAAGTCAAATGTTATCAGGCCTTTCTTTTTTAAAAATATCAGGAAGAGATTGGTGAGATATAAAATTGACAGCAGGCAGAAATGCAATATGGTATTTTTATCTGCTCTTTTGGATGAAGAGGTGAGGAATAAAAAACCGTTTATCAACTCATATGAAACAGAGATGATGAATATTACTGTAAGAATAACAGGAATAATAATTCCGAAATTGGCAATATAAAAGAAAGGGTTCTCTTTTTGCGATGAAAAAGCAATGATGCATCCGAGAATTATTGTAATTGCTATAAAAACCAATAAGCGCTGAAAGAAAGAAAATACTTTATCATAAGCCTGAAAATAAAAGCTTGATCCTACATACAGTATTATCGCAAGAAAAGTAAAATTGTAAGATGGTTTCCCAAAAACTCCAAGTAATTCAAAGTGTAAATTTACTATAAAAAAAATCAGAAAGATCATCCCTATGGCATACCATGGCAATTCCAGTCTTGTAAGAATAGTAAGGCATATCAGTATGGCAATGGCAACTAAGGTAAACCAGATATATGAGTATAGCGGCGTGATCTTGATTTCAGAAGCGAAATAAGTTTCTTTGACCAGGTAATTGTCAACATCTACCGAATAATTAAACAGATGCTGGCTGAACTGATGAAGGCTATATTTGATTTGATCAAATTCCGATTTTATACCCCATTCGAGTATGAAGTCAAATCCGGCAAAGTAGCCGATGATGTAGAGTATAAGGGAAGCAAAAAAAAGGGTAAGAAGAAAAAGATAAAGCAGTTTATAGGTTTTCTTCCACTCATTCCAGAAAAATAAAGTATTCATTGTGTTATATGTTAAAACGTAAGACGTCCGTGCACTGGTGCGGACGGACGTCTTGGTGTACTTTGTTTTAATTTAAACCTTGCGGGTTTTAAATTAAAAAGAGATTTTATGATTTTGATCAGTGTGCTTATATGTAATGAAAACCGCAAGGTTTTATAATCACAACAGTAGCATTGCTAGCCCAAAAATTTAGGAACTCTGAAATAATCAGAATCTTTTTTAGGGGCAACTGATAGCGCTTCTTCATGTTTTAAACTATTGTTTACTACATCCTCTCTCAATACATTTACTTCGGCCGACATATGTATCAGCGGCTCAACATTGTCTGTGTTTACCTTGTTAAGCTTATCCATCCAGTCAAGGATTTTATTAAAGTCGTGATAAATCGCCTCTTCTCCTTTTTCTTCAAACTCTAATCTTGCGAGGTGAGCAATTTTTCGGATGGTTTCCTTATCAACTTTCATGAAGTTATAATGTTTTAATGTTTAAAGGTTGTAAAGTTACTTATTCAAAGAGAAATAGCAGTTTAAAATCTGATATAATTTATATTGTGATTAACCTTTCAACTTTAAAACCTTCCAGCTTTTAAATTTTATTATATTTCCTTATTTCCTTATCAATCACATTAAAAGTTTTTTCTTTTAATGCTTCAATATCATCTATGGTCATGCCTTTGGTTTCTATAGCGTCATGAACAATGACTTTCATTAAATGTCTTTTAGGAAGAAATTTCCCGTCATCCGGAAGTATAATCCAGTTATAGGGAAAAGTTACAGGCACAATCGGGATTTGTTTTTCTATAGCAACCCTGAAAGCTCCTTCCTTAAAAGGGATAAGTTGTGGAGTATTGGTTCTCGGTATAGTGCCTTCCGGAAATATGGCAATACTTATATTGTTGGACAATGCTTCGGCGCATTGCACCATGGTTTTGTATTTGCTCATTTTGCTTTCCCTGTCAACAGCAATATATAAACCCCTGAACATGTAACCGAAGAGAGGTACTTTCATGAGACTTGCTTTCCCTATAAATAAAAAATGCCCTTCCAGCACATATGCCAGGCATGGAATATCAAAATAGGAAGCATGATTGGCGCAATAGACATAGGCTTTATTTTTCTGAGGCCTGAACCTGTATTCAATGTCCCTCGGGAGAAATACTGCATTAAAGACAATATGCGCCCATATCTTATTCAGAAAATGGCCGTGTTTATGCCATGATTTTTTTTGGATAAAGAGTACAAAGAATGGGAAAAGCAGTAAAAAAACCAGGATAAACCAAAAAACACACCAAAGCCTATATAACTTTCTCAGGAACATGGCGGCAAAAATACAAATAATATCGAGCAACCCTTTAAAATTATAATCTGTCATTTTTCAGATGAATTTTTACAGGCTGTCGACAGGTGCGTATTTTTACTCTATAAGTTGATTTTCAGTTACTTTTTGACGGAAAAATGTATAAACTTTGGACGAAAATCTTACGTATAGTGTGTTTTTAAGCAAGAAGAGACAGAGAGCATTATGGATGTTTAAACACTCTTCTTCCTTATGCTTTCGATGAATTACCCCACATAATTATCGTATATTGGGAGTCCTTATTACTCATATTGCATTTGAGAGATTATGAAGAAATACTTTTACCCTTATCTTATCCTGAATTTTCTATTATGTATAATTAACCCTGTTTCGGCGGTGGTTTATACTGTCCCGGTAGGATCGACTTATAATGCACCTGGTGCCATTCCACTCACAATTGCAGCAGGCGATGTTTTGAATGTGCTCGGTATCCTGAATGTCACCGGTAATTTTACCAATAACGGAAGCGTATATAATTATAATATTATCAATTTTACCTCTGGTAATTTTAATAATAATGGTTTCTTTCAAAATGATAAAAGCTTTACCCTAACAGGTAATTTTGACAATAGAGGTACTATACAGAACAATGATAATATGCGTATAGGAGGTAATTTTACCAATGGAGTGGCCAGTGGTGTTCCTGCTTCCTTTTTTACTAATTCAGATTCCATTTGGGTAAGTGGAAACTGGAGAGAAAATAACCTGAATCCTGCTCTGCTTGGAGGTACAGTTATTTTGAATAGCCCCGTCGCTACCCAAGTCATTCTTCCGGGAGGAGGAAGCGCCAAGTTTACCAATATATGGGTGACGGGTTCAAGGAAGAATTTACAAGGGACTCTAGCAGTTTCCAATAACCTTAATCTCCAGGCAATCATCGATCCTTTAAGCCCGGGCGATTCATTGAAATTGGAAGGTAATTCAAATGTTATCAATTATTCTTCCACGGGTTTTATTGATGGCCCTCTTTATAGAACCGCCCGTCCTGGTACCGGCAATGATGTAACTCCTATGATTTTTCCTGTGGGAGATGCTGCTGGGTTCAGGCCCGTGGTACTGACAAATATGCCATTCGCAGGTACAAATAACTGGACCCTGAAAATTGAAACCGCTACTACACCGTCACCTTCTTATACGGGACCACCTTTGCCTCCGGGCACTACTTTCGAGAATAAGCGTTACTGGAAATATGATATCGTTGGCTCTTCCGGTCCTGCATTCAATGCCACTACGACTTTATTTTATGATCCTACACAGGATCTTATAGGCCCGCCTTATCCTGGACCTTCCACCATCGTGGCGATGCAGAAATTAGGTGGTGCAAACCCTAACGGTACTTACACTAATCTGGGAAGCAATGGTTATACGGCTACTGCTGTGACCGGTAATATAAAAGCAACGGTAAACCCCGGTCAAAGCACTTATTTGGCTCTCGCAAGTGTGTTATGTGCAGGAGTGGACGGCATACTCAATGTCTCTCCGCGGAACGATGTCTGTGCAGGGACTTTAGTTACTTTTTCTGTAAGCACTACATCGCCTTATCAAACTGTGCAGTATTTTCGTAATGGTACCTTAGTGATGAGTGGCCCCCAGGGAACCATCTATTCAACTTCCACTCTTGCCAATGGAGATTTTATTTCTGCAGTAATCTCCAATGCAGGTTGCTCGCGCCCTACCAATATTATCGGTATGACAGTTTCACCTCCCATCATGGTAAACCTGGGCCCCGATCAGACGTTGTGTCCCGGTAAATCAATTATGCTTGACGCCGGATTCTATGGAAATGGAGTGACTTATTACTGGAATACCAATCAGACGACACAGACTATTACTGTAAGTTCACCAGGAACTTATTATGCCACTGCATACAGAACACCAGGTTGTTATGGCTCTGACACTATTAATATTTTAAATGGATTTGGATTATTTTTTCCTCCTAATCTTACTACAGGCACTGTTACTTCCAGCAGTATTCAGTTTAACTGGAGCAATGTGCCAGGAGCAATGAATTATCAATTCTCTACAGACAGTATCAATTGGATTAATGACACGGATTTTACACAAACGATTTCAGGGCTTTCTCCCGGCAGTATGCAATGTGCATGGGTACGAGCAATGAATACTTGTGATACTATGGCTTCTCAAAGAGTATGCGGCACAACTTTTTCCAATTGTATCATCACTTATACCAAACCAAAAGATACTGCAGTATGTGCCGGGACTTATAATATTACTTTCACATTAAACAACATTAATCCTCCCTCCTATAAAATTGCCTGGGATGGTGGGCCGTTTACAAGAAACACTTCTTACAACGTGATCGGCTCCATGGATAGAATAGTCAGATTTTCCATCATGGATACTGCAAGTTTTGTCGGATGTATAAAAAATGATAGCATTAAAATAAATCAGACGACCAGTAATAATAATTGGAGCGGATTAAATCCCTCTTATTGTACATCCAGTTTTACTTCCATTCTTACCCCGGTGGAGCCAGGAGGAATTTTCACAGGGCCGGGTGTT